>CAYLNV010000227.1:0-2455 GCA_964385085.1 uncultured Oscillospiraceae bacterium | reverse complement strand
GATCGCCCTTCTCATCGTTTTTGAAGGTAGTCTCCACATAAGCAGGCAGATCCTGACCCTCTACGCAATAGTCGGAGTAACGGCGGTAGAAAGAGCCCACAGCCTTATAACGGCAGATGACCTCCAGCCCCTTACCGAACACCTTGCCGGGCAAGACCTCCATGGTAGTGTTGGTCAGGTCAGCGCTGACATAATGGGTCTTGATACCGGCAGCATTGATTTTCTCGAAGAAGTAAATGGACATACGCAGGTTCACATCGCCTACACCCTCAATAGTCAGACCAACAGAATTTTCACCGGGATCGAACACACCGTCCTTACCGGTACAGTCGTCCTTAAACTTAAGCAGATAATTACCATTGTCCAGTGCAAAAACGTCCTTTGTCTTGCCGGTGTAAACAAGCTTCTTTTCCATAATGATTTCTCCTTTTGAAAATAAGATAGTTCTTATAAATTTACAATTACAGATTTGCTGCGATGGAAGCATCCTTCTCAAGGACCTTTGCTGCGTCAGATGTCCGCTTGGCATCCAGCTTTGCAGCCAAAGCCTGATCCTCAACCGCTATGATCTGCGCACACAGCAGTGCTGCATTCACAGCACCGTTGATCGCAACGGTCGCCACAGGGATTCCGGAAGGCATCTGGACGGTTGACAGCAGGGCATCCATGCCATCCAAAACAGGACCTTTACAGGGAATACCGATCACAGGCAATGTGGTGTTCGC
Organism: uncultured Oscillospiraceae bacterium; assembly: GCA_964385085.1. Classification (GTDB taxonomy): domain Bacteria; phylum Bacillota; class Clostridia; order Oscillospirales; family Oscillospiraceae; genus Faecousia. The sequence continues at coordinate 1,730 of CAYLNV010000227.1, read as the reverse complement.
TGCGATCGCACCGGCCAAATGAGCCGCCATACCGGCAGCAGCGATAATCGCACCAAAGCCATTCGCTCTTGCATTGATCGCAAAATCCCGTGCCTCCACTGGTGTTCTGTGCGCAGAGTAGATATGGACCTCATAGGGGATCTCCAAGCTTTTCAGTGTATCAACTGCTTTCTGAACGATGGGCAGGTCGCTGTCGCTTCCCATGATGATTCCAACTTTTTTCATAACAAACCTCCACTACCTAAAAAAGGGCGCAATCAACCCAGAGGGTTAATTGCGCCCAGACGGTCGGCATTTCTTCATCATTCTTTGTTCCCCTGTGGTGCTCCACAATATCCGTCAGTCGCAAAGAACGCAATATTTATTACATAAATATTGTATCATGGTGTGATTTTTGTGTCAAGGCAGGTTCTGCTGTTTTCTCCCTTTTGGATACTATTTCTGTCAGAATTTGCCATTGTTTTGTGTAAGATTTTATCGCGTCTTTTTGTATGCTTCACTTACACAGGAGCAAGCACTTTTTTAGACTCACAATATACGCAGCGATGGATGCCACGTTCCGGATCCACGCAACGGAAAATGTGATCCAGTTCCTGCTCCGTAGAGCTGATACACCGGGGGTTATCGCAGGTGAGCTTGTTTACAAGGACTTCTCCAAGAAGCTCCATCTGTTTGCCTTCCTCAGCTTCCTTCAAAAGCTTCAGGATCAGCGCCATACGCATATACTTTCCGTTCAGTGCCTGACGGAAATATGCCGCTCTCGGATCTTCATCCACCTTCACACTGATCTCGTTGACACGAGGCAGCGGATGGAGAACACGCATGGTAGCCTTGCCCAGCGCCATTTTCTCAGCGGTCAGCACATAGCTGTCCTTTAGACGCTCATATTCATCAAAGCTGTCAAAACGCTCCCGCTGGATACGGGTCATATACAGAACATCCAGCTCCGGGATCGCTTCTTCCAGAGAAGTGGTCTCCACATAGTCCATGCCGTTCTTTTCCAGAACCTCATACTTGACATACTTGGGAAGCCGCAGCTCCTCCGGTGCGATCAAGACTACCTTGATATTCTTGTAGCGGCTCATGGCGGAGATCAGAGAATGGACCGTTCTGCCATATTTCAGATCACCGCAGCAACCAATTGTCAGATCGTTCAGTCCGCCCAGCTCCCGATAAATCGTCAGAAGATCGGCAAGTGTCTGGGTGGGATGGCAGTGGCCGCCATCTCCGGCATTGATCACCGGGATGCTGGCACTTTTTGCTGCCACATAGGGTGCGCCCTCCTTAGGATGACGCATAGCCATGATATCCGCATAGCAGCTAATCATTTTCGCTGTGTCCGCTATACTTTCGCCCTTGGCCGCAGAGGATGAGCCAGCCTCAGAAAAGCCCAGAACGTTGCCGCCAAGCTCATACATAGCCGCCTCAAAGCTCAGGCGCGTGCGTGTAGAGGGTTCAAAGAACAGCGTTGCCAGCTTTTTACCGCGGCAGGCATCTGCATACTTTTCCGGATGATCGCTGATATCACAGGCAGTGTGCAGCAGTTCATCCAGCTCCTCAACAGAGAAATCTACTATATCGATCAAACTTCTCATGCGTTTGCTCCATTCACAGCAAGATAGTTCTTGATTCGCTCAACATTTTCTGCATTTGCCGGGTCTTCTTCCAGATACTCGATGATGTCATAGACATCCACGACAGAGTAGACCGGGAAGCCAAATTCGTCCTCG
>CAYLNV010000226.1:0-2461 GCA_964385085.1 uncultured Oscillospiraceae bacterium | reverse complement strand
TGACACCAAAAAATGAGCGCGTTGCAAAACGATGAAATGCGCCCTAAAACTATGCAATTGTCTACATCCGCAGGATGTAGGGGCGACCAGTGGTCGCCCGCGGGCGGCTAATAGCCGCCCCTACAGTGACACCAAAAAATGAGCGCGTTGCAAAACGATGAAATGCGCCCTAAAACTATGCAATTGTCTACATCCTGCGGATGTAGGGGCGACCAGTGGTCGCCCGCGGGCGGCTAATAGCCGCCCCTGCTTTGCGGGAGAGAATCCCCCAGTCATATTGCCTGAAATCGGCAATATGCCCCCTTTAGGCAAGGGGGCCTCTGAGGGGCGACCAGTGGTCGCCCGCGGGCGGCTAATAGCCGCCCCTACAAATATTATCGATGGATTTTCAGTATTTTGCAGCAGACTTTGCGATCACAGAAGGATCACACCGGCGGCTTCTGCCGCCTTTACCAGCGCTTCCGGCATAGGCTCGTCGCTGATGAGATAGTCCACATCTTCCAATCTTGCGAAGGTGTAGGGCATCAGGCAGTTCAGCTTGTCTCTGGTGCAGGCCAGGACGCTTCTGCGGGCCTTACGGATCACCATGCGCTTGACCAGCATATCCCCTTCCGTACCGCAGGTAAAGCCATCCTCAACGGAGCAGCCGGAGACACCGATGAAAGCCAGGTCGATATTGATCTTATCCAGCATTTCCAATGTATTTTGCCCGGATACCGCCAGATTCTTCCGATTGACCGTACCGCAGCACAGGGTAACCACCGGATTCTGAAGCCTGCACAATTCCAGCGCAATGGTAGGCCCGGTGGTGAAGATATTAACATTGATGTCCGGCATGGCTCTTGCAAGGGCAAGATTTGTGGTGCTGGCATCCAAAAAAACGGAATTATGGGGGCGGATCAGCTCCAGCGCTTTTTGGGCGATAGCCTGCTTGCCCGGATTATTCTCCCGCATACGCACATTGAACTCAGGGTCTCCTGCATGGCGCACAGATTTTGCACCGCCCCGGAATTTCACGATGCTGCCGCCGCTGACCAGTGCATCCAGATCCCGGTGAATGGTCATCAAGGACACATTTGGGAAGGCTTCCTGAAGCTGACGAATGGTAATGACCTTCCGCTGCTCGATCAATTCCTTCATTTGTTCCTGTCGAATTTTATTCATGACGAACTCCCGAAAATGTTATAGTCTTGAAAATATAACACAAATATAACATTCATATACCATTTTTGTCAATCATTTTTTCAAAATCCCTTGACTGGCATAGGCAGCAGCTTCTATAATAGAAAAAACCGGAGGTGAGACTGTGATCAGGAAGCTGCGTATCTATCAAGGCGATGGCTTTGACCCATATTATAATCTGGCACTGGAAAAGCGTCTTTTGGATCTTGTCCGGCCAGATGAATGTATTTTATATCTTTGGCAGAATAAGAACACCGTGGTGATCGGTCGGAATCAAAATCCCTGGGTGGAGTGCCGTACCGCCCTTCTGGAGGACGAAGGCGGTTTTCTCGCCCGGCGGCTTTCCGGCGGCGGGGCTGTTTTCCACGATCTGGGCAATCTGAACTTCACCTTTTTGGTAAATGACGGGGACTACGATGTGGACAGGCAATTGTCTGTGATCCAGGCCGCCTGCGCCATGGCCGGTATCCGGGCAGAGAAGTCCGGGCGGAATGACCTGCTGGCAGAGGGACGGAAGTTTTCCGGCAATGCCTTTTATCACAGCGGTGGCAAGGCCTATCATCACGGCACGCTGCTGATCAGCGCGGACATGGAGAAAATGCAGCGGTATCTGAGTCCCTCCAAGGCGAAGCTGGAGGCTAAGGGTGTTTCCTCGGTTCGCTCCAGGGTGGTAAATTTAAAGGACCTTTCTCCGTCGCTGAGCTGTGAAGGGATGAAGGAATATATGGCACAGGCCTTCTGTGAGGTCTACGGCTTTTCATGTGATAATGTGATCCTCACACAGGAGGATATGACCGCCATAGCGGAATTAAAGGCGCAGTATGGCAGTTGGGAATATCTGTACGGAACTCCCCTGCCCTTCACCTTTGAATGTGAGACCCGTTTCCCATGGGGCGGTGTGCAGCTTCAATTGCAGGCAAAGGGCGGTGTGATCAACGCAGTAAAGGTCTATTCTGATGGAATGGATTGGCATTTGCCCGGTGTGATGGAACAGGCCTTGACCGGCTGCCGTTTTTCGTCGCAGGCCATGGGCCAGGCATTGCGGAGCAAGGTATCGGATCTGCAGATCGCAGAGGATCTGTGCGGTTTTATTGCGGAACAGAATTTGTAAGGAACGGCCTTTCCGCCGTTCCTTACGCACCGGACCGCCGACCTTCCCCAATGCCCCCTTGCGTAAATGGCGCGTGGGTTATGTAGGGCTTACGGCTGTCTCCCGCCGAAAAAAGGCCCCCTTGCCTAAAGGGGGCTGGCAGAAATCTCTGATTTCTGACTGGGGGAT
>CAYLNV010000225.1:0-2464 GCA_964385085.1 uncultured Oscillospiraceae bacterium | reverse complement strand
CCTCCGGCAGCACTGCCTCCAGTGCTGCAATACCCACCTCGATCATGCTGTCATCCGGCTCGTTGGTGGTGAAGTTCTGGAACCACATCCCCGGCCAGGTGAGGATTCTTGTAAAGGAGTTATCATGGCGGCCTGCCCAGCGGTTGATCTCGTAGGTTATAGACACCACCACAGGCAGAAGCAGCAGTTTAAAGCCGATCATGATCAGGTTATACAAGATCCGTGCGCTCTCACGCATTGCTTCCAGCCCAGGGAAGACAGTCAGCAGCAGCGACGAAGCAACAGAGAAGATCAGGATGGACAGCACCATGACCACAAACAAAAAGCTTGTGCCGCACCGGGGGTGCAGTCGTGTTTGCTCCCGGACATTTTCAACTGTCAGCGGCAAGCCTGCTTCATAGCATCGAATGGTCTTATGCTCTGCACCGTGATAGGCGAAGACCCGCTTCATATCCTTCATTCGGGAGACCAGCAGCATATAGCACACAAAGATCACGATACGAACCACACCTTCCACAAGATTTTGCAGAAGCATATTGTGGATAAGACCGGAGAACAGGCTGCCGATCACCATAGGAAGGAGGAAAAACAGCCCGACGGACATGGCAAGGCCCAGTGCCACCGCAATACCGATGATCAGATTTTGAAATTTCTTTTCTCCCAGCTTTTCTTCCAGCCACAGATCCAGCTTAGACGGGTTCTCCTCCTGGATCTCCTCCGGAGAGAGGTCCGCGGAATGCATCAGTGCCTTCACACCGACCACCTGAGAATCAAAGAAATTAACAGCACCACGGATCAGAGGCCATGTCAGCACCGATCCCTTGGGGCGAGTTTTTCGGGGCTTGACCTGGATATCCAGTCCTTCCTTTCCCCGAACCACGATGGCATCCTTTTCCGGACCGCGCATCATAATACCCTCGATCAGTGCTTGTCCACCGATGGAGGTTTTAAATTGTTCTTCTTTTGCCATTTTTGATACCTCTGTGATAATTACTGATTGGCAGGAAGCTGCACTGTAACCAGTGTTCCGCCACCTTCGGCATTTTCCAAGGTCAGCGTGCCGCCATGCATAAGAACGATCTCATCGCACACAGCCAGTCCGATACCGGAGCCACGGGCTTTGGACGTTCCTTTGTAGAATTTCTTTTTCACCAGAGGCAATTCATCCTCCGGAATACCAGGGCCAAAGTCCCGGATACGGACGGTTACCATGTCATCGCAGAAGCGGATATCTGCCTGGATAGGTGTTCCGCTGCCGTGCTTTGCGGCATTGTCCAATATATTCAGAAATACCTGCCGCATCCGCTTGGGATCGCAGGAGATCTCCGGAATGTCGTCGTCATTTTCCAGATATTCCAGGGTGATCCCGTCCTGTGCCAGACGGCTTCCGTACATAAATACGGTATCTTCAAATTCACTGCGAATATCTGTAAGCTCCATATTCAGGGTCATACGACCGTCCTGAATACGGGTAAAATCCAAAAGCTCCAGAACCATTTCCGTCAGGCGCTTGCCCTCACGGAGGATGATGCCCACACCTCTGCGGGTAGGATCGTCCAGACCTTCTGTATTCAAAAGAGTCTCGCTCCAGCCGGTAATGGCTGTCAGGGGTGTGCGCAGTTCATGGGAAAGGGAGGAAATAAATTCCGTCTGCATTTTCTCGTTCTGGTTGATCTTGATCGACATCTCGTTGATGGTCTCTGCCAGCTCACCGATCTCGTCGTCGAATTTCGTCTGGATCTGGATGCCGTAGCTGCCGTTTGTGATCATTTTTGCCTTTTCCACGATCTGACTCAGGGGCACCAGAATGGAATGGATGTAGTAGTTACTGCTGATCAGTGCGATCACAAGCACCACCATCAGCACTGCCAGGGCAATTCCTGCGATATACAGGATCTGCCGGTCCATGATCTGGGTAGAGGTAACATACCGCAGCACACCGATCACTTCACCGTTGGAGTAGATCATCGGACTGGAAACAGCAACGATCCGCTCCCCTGTCAGAGGATTTTTACCTACATAGGAGGAGATCCCCCGGGTGCTAATGGCATCCTGAATATCCGATGACGTAGGAGAACGGCCTGACCAACTGCCATAGGAGGAAGTAACGATCTTCCCTTCTGCGTTGATAAATTGCAGTTCTATGGTGTCCTTGTCCTCGAAGGTCTGGGCATAGGCGATGCAGGACTGATAGTATTCGTTATAATTTTGATTCAGATAGTCTGCAAAAAATTCAGTGGTGGACCGGGCGCGGTATTTCATATCCGATTCCATTGCAGAGTAGTAGTATGCGCCAAACACGGCTGTAACTGCCAGCACGCAAACAAGACCCATGACGAAGATAATACCAACGGTATTAAAGATCCAGCGTCTGCGCAGTCCCTTGATCTTCAGCAATTCCGCGCCCTCCTTTCCGTGTCATTGTTTTGGGTGCTTTATGCACCCCATTTATAGCCAAAGCCCC
>CAYLNV010000224.1:0-2474 GCA_964385085.1 uncultured Oscillospiraceae bacterium | reverse complement strand
GCTGGCCGTTGCCTATGTACTCGTTGAGCTCCAGGGGCTGATACTGGGTCAGGATACCCACAGAGTCGATGCCGGAGTTGACGCAGTTACTTAAGGGAAAATCAATAATGCGGTATTTGCCGCCAAAGGGAACTGCAGGCTTGGCAGTTTTTTCCGTCAGGACCTTCAGACGGCTGCCCTGACCGCCGGCCAGAAGCATTGCGATACAGCGTTTTTTCTGGAAATACATAATGACAACTCCTTATGGGCAACTCTAAAAGGTTTTTAGAGATCGCCTTATGTTTGATACGAACAGCAGGATCGACGGAAAAGGCCGTTCCATACCACCTATAGAATATCATAAACAGACCGTTTAGAAAAGGGTCAAAGTGTCTAAAATCTTTGTAAACTTTCTGACAGATTTTACAAGTGCTTCCACTGGAAAACAGCACAGCTCCCATTTTTCGGCAAGAAAAAACCAAACAGATCCCCCAACGGAAGGAATTGACCCGAGGACTTGACAAACCCTGTGCTTCAGAAGTACAATGACAGTAGCTGTTATTAAAAAAAGGGGGGAATACCATGGACGCTGGCAGTAGCGGAAATATACCGGGCCGAAGTAGTCTGCGCGTCTGTGGGGTGCGCTGATCAAAAGGTCCTCTTAAACGAAGTAAGAGGAGGATACTGGATGCAAGAGCGATTTGAGATCGTTGAAACAACACTTGTAAAAATGCTGGAGGAGAAGAAGTACGCAACGGCGCGGGATGTTCTGGGAACGATGAATCCTGCGGATATTGCGGCGATCTTTTCCGGTCTGGAGGAACAGAAGATCCCTCTGCTGTTCCGGCTGCTGCCCAAGGAATTGGCGGCAGAGAGCTTTGTGGAAATGGAAGCGGATGCGCAGGAGCTGCTGATCCGGGGCTTTTCCGATAATGAGCTGAAAGAGATCATTGATGAATTATATGTGGATGACGCGGCAGATCTGGTAGAGGAAATGCCTGCCAATGTGGTCAAGCGTATTTTGCGTCAGGCTGACCCGGAAATGCGCAGATCGATCAATCAGATCCTGCGGTATCCGGAAAATTCTGCCGGCTCGATCATGACTACGGAATATGTTTCCCTGCGCCCGGAAATGACGGTGGAGGAAGCGATCCTGCGTATCCGCCGCCAGGGTGTGGACAAGGAGACCATTTATACCTGCTATGTTACAAAGGGCAGAAAGCTGTTAGGCATCGTAACGGTCAAGGACCTGCTTCTGGCGCAGGACGATGAAATGCCCATTGCAGAGCTGATGGTCATCAATCCCATTTCTGTTACCACCCACACCGACCAGGAAGAAGTCGGTCAGATGTTCCGGAAGTACGGCTTCCTTGCCCTGCCGGTGGTGGACGGTGAAAACCGGATGGTCGGTATCGTTACCTTCGATGACGCTATGGATGTGATCGAAGAAGAGACCACCGAGGATATCGAGAGAATGGGCGGTATGCTGCCCTCGGAAAAAACATACCTGAAAAGCTCGGTCTGGGAGCTGTTCAAGAATCGAATCCCATGGCTGATCTTTTTGATGGTATCCGCGACCTTCACCGGCATGATCATCACAGGCTTTGAGGATGCCTTGGCGGCACAGGCGGCGCTGACGGCCTTTATTCCCATGCTGATGGGTACAGGCGGTAACTCCGGCTCCCAGTCTTCGGTTACGGTGATCCGCGCGCTGAGCCTGGGAGAATTGAAGTTTTCTGATCTTCCCAGGGTGCTGTGGAAGGAGATCCGCACCGCGGTGATCTGCGGTCTGGTGCTGGCGGCCGTCTGCTTCTGTAAGATCTGGCTGATAGACCGGCTGCTTTTGGGAAATGAAGGGATCTCCCTGATGGTGGATGCAGTGGTGTGCGTAGCGCTGTTTGTTACTGTCTTGCTTGCCAAGATCGTAGGCGCGGTGCTGCCGCTGGCTGCCAAGGCGCTGAAGCTGGACCCGGCAGTGATGGCAAGTCCCTTTATTACATCCATCGTGGACGCAGTTTCGTTGCTGGTATACTTCATGTCCGCAAAAATGCTGTTAAATATATGATCGCAATAAAACGGGGAACGGCACAGGTCGTTCCCTGCATTGCCAAACCGACCAAAAGGGTCTGTTGCAAAATTCAAAAACCTATCGTTTGTATCAATTAAGGGTGTGCTGCAGCATTTTGCAGCACACCCTTTCATTTATTTACCCGGGCCGGCGGTGTCAGAGCCATCGCCGGTCAGACCCAGACGCTGGGCTGCATCCTGACGCATTTTGTACTTCAGGACCTTGCCGGCAGCGTTCATGGGGAAGGAATCCACAAACTCGATGTACCTGGGGACCTTGTGCCGTGCCATGCTGGCCTTGATATAGGCAGTCATTTCCTCCACCGTTACACTACCCGGTTCTTTCAGGATAATGCAGGCCATGATCTCCTCACCGTATTTCTTATCCGGCACACCGATGACCTGAACATCCTTAGTCTGGGGATGGG
>CAYLNV010000223.1:0-2489 GCA_964385085.1 uncultured Oscillospiraceae bacterium | reverse complement strand
TTGGCACTGGTTATGCTGCTTAACACTTGCTTTATTGTTTCGGCTGAAACTGCAAGGGCACAAAGTGCAGCCATCTCTGATGTTTTGATGACTGTAGGTGCGGATGAGACAATGCGAAATCTCACCTGGTTTGCAGATTGTGATGCTGCAGGTCAAGTACGGTATGCGAAGGCTGCAGATATGGTCGGGGATAACTTCCCATCGGAGTATTCTGTGGCAAATGCCTTTGCAAGACCTGCGGAAGTGGAAGGACAGTATTCCTACAAAGCAACAATGCGCGGTCTTGAAGAAGATACCGAATATGTCTACTGCATCGTGGTGGGTGATACAGTTTCTGAGAATTACACCTTTAAGGTAAAGTCTTTTGGTGACGATTTTTCCTTTGCTTATGTTACCGATGTGCAGATCGTGGATGAGGGCTTTGAATCAGACTGGTTCGATACAATGGATAAGCTTCTGACTTCCGAGGAATTTAAGGATGCCAGCATTTTAGTTTCCGGTGGTGACCAGGTACAAGATTCTGTAGAATCGCTCTATGATATGTTTATCAATAATGACCTTAGCTCCATTGCTTTGGCGCCTTCCTATGGCAGATTGCACGATGAAGGCAATTTGTATGATCAGCACTTTAATCTGCCGAACCTTAGCTCTACCTATGGCAGTGATCTCGTAACCTCTGACTATTACTATACCTACAACAATGTGCTGTTTATGCATCTGAATGCTGTGTCAGCAGATTATGACAGTCATATTGCTTTTTTGGAAAATGCAGTTGCTACCAATCCGGATTGCACCTGGAAGATTGTGGTTTTGCATTACTCCTTCTTCACAGAAGGCAGACATAGTACAGATAGCCGAGTTACAAATCTTCGGGATGCGTTGGCAGGCAAAATCAATGAATTGGGTGTGGATCTTGTTCTGAGTGGCCACGATCACGTGTATGTGCGCAGCAATCTGATGCTGGATGAAGCTACTGTTTCCGACGATGTTGTTACAAACAATACAGTGACTGACCCGGAGGGCACATTGTATATTTGCGGATCTAAGGCCTCCTATAGAAATTTTTACGATATAGATACTCCTGTCTCGGATCCTGCCATTGCGTTGCGTGTTGATGACGATCTTAAGAGCGCTATGTCCTTTACAGTTACCGATGAGTCCTTGACGATGCACGCTTATTTCCTTAATGAGGATACACCGGTGGAGTTTGATAACTTTACCATCTATAAAACAGAGGATACCTCTGCTGAATTGCCGGATTGCTATAGTATAACATATATCGACGAATTGGGTGCTGATTTTGGTGACAACACAGATACCTCCTTGTATGCAAAGCGTTACTTCACAACCGAAACTCCTGACGAGCCCAGACTTTCTGTGCCTCTCGGTTCTTTGGATGAAGGCATAAAGCTTAATTGGTATTGGGAATATTACCTGGTTGAAGGTGACGGTACAAAGGTTACAGCGTTTACAAACGGCAATGACTATGTTGCTTACTTAAGATGTGATACTGTAAAAATATCCCGCAATATTACCATTGCGACTGAAACAGATATTTCCGAATGTATTTATACATGGGACGATGCCTGGGAACTGATCTATCAGTACCCCGGTGAAGCATTTACATTTACTCTTTCTGAGGATCTTACACTTTCTACAGTAACTACACTCAAGGATACTGTTGATCTTACCATTGATCTGAACGGCAATACACTGACAGCAACAGATGTTTCTTCTTACTTGCTGCAGATTCCTTCAGACGGAGACAACACTTCCTTGAAGGTTATCAGTTCTAAGGCTGGTGGTGTCTTAAATACCGGAAAGAAAGCGCTTTCCAGACTTGAGCCAGGCAGTGGTTCTGAAATTAGTATGCAGTTCGGCAGTTCGGATACTTACCCGATTACAGTCACATCCTCCACCTTTGTTTTAGGTGCAAGTAGCTTCTATAGTTCTACCTATAATCTGAATATTTATGGGGGCACATATAATTTCAGTAAGTCTATTTTTGATATCAGACATTCTGGAGAAAAATATAATACTTATAATATCAACTTAAATGATGCAAATATCAATATAACAAGCACTTCTTATACCTTCGTTTATCAGTATGAGGCTGGTAAGTACGCAACTGCAGATAGTTCCTTTAATGCAAACAATTGCGTATTTAACGGCGGAAATACATCTTCGCCCAAGGACTTCTTTGGTTCTGATGTATGGAAAGGTTCTGCAGCATTTACCGACTGTGTGTTTAATAATGTTATCTTTGACAGCACATTGCACACCAACTTAACGAGCATTACATTCGGCGAAAATTGCGTGTTCAAAAATTATGGCAATACCTTTGCGGTGGTAACAGATACCGAGGAAACACCTGAGGAGACAACAGCCCCGGACGATTCTGAGGTTGTCCAGGAGAATGACTCTATTGTATATGACTTTGAACTCTATAATAACGCACTGTTCCCCGATGCAGCAGGTGTCTCAGGCTA
>CAYLNV010000222.1:0-2490 GCA_964385085.1 uncultured Oscillospiraceae bacterium | reverse complement strand
TGGTGATCATGGATATCGAAAGCTTTACCCGCCGGGAGAAGATGCTCCAACTGCGTGAAAATCTCCTTGCCGTGGAAGAAGACCGTGCCATGGGGCGAAAAGGCTGCACGATTGACGAGCTTGACAGTTTTTTAGATGGTGTGCTGAACGAGGGATAATAGATGAAATATAAAGTTATTATCTCCGACAGAGCCAAAGAAATGTTGGGTATGCATATCCGCTTTCTGGCACAAGTCAATAAACCTGCTGCCACAAGGCTAAAAAACCGACTGGTAGAAGAAATGCGTGCCTTGCAGGAAATGCCGCAACGCTATCCTTTCTTTAACGAAAACTATATCCCGGCAAATAAATACCACAAGCTGTATGTGGAGAATTGGTATCTTGTGCTGTATCAGATCAAAGACGACACCGTCTATGTAGACTGGATCGTGGATTGCAGACAGGATTACCAGTGGCTGCTTAAATAATTACAATGCCTTCGGATACGCTCCGAAGGCATTGTTTATAATGAAAACCATATAGAATCGATTACACAAAAATCGCAAGCAACGATCAATACTTTCTGTAGTTTTCGCAGTTCTTATAGGAGTCCCAGTAAGGACCGCAGCAGAATGTGCTGATGATATAGGCGCTCTGATATGTATCCCAAAGCTTGCACTTCTTGTTTGCCTCATCATAGTAAGGGCACATAAGCGTTCTCCTTTCCAAAAAGATATCCGCCGGATCTATAGGTCTACTTTCTCCGCCCCATGCCTGCAAGGAACATAAGCAGACCGATCACAGCACCAACAATATATATCGTCAGGTTTGACATCTCAATTTTTCCTGCGCAGCAACCGATCACACCAGCCAGGAAAAACAGCAGCAATCCAAGACCCCATCCAACCAATTTACCGCCACTGCGTGCGCTTGTTTCGGAAGGCTGGGCAGGTGCTGAACCGGGAGCTTGTTCCGGTACAGCAGTCGGCTGCTTGGCTCTCCATTTGGCGATCTCTTCTCTATTCTCAACAGATTGTCTGCAGAGAATTTCATAAAGACCGCCCTCATCATCCTTTTCTCCGCTTTCGTCAACCTCAAACTCTGCAGCAATAATATTTCTTGACGCATCCACCGTCAGGTTCAATCTGTACAATTGTCCTTCCTTTACCTCCGTGCTGGCACGATGGATGGTATTGGGAGGTGGCGAATGAACCTCTGTCTTGCACGGTCCAACCGGCATTTCCAGATTGAAGCAATGTCCGAGGGGGCACTTCTTGCCGTTGATCTCCACATAATTTCCGGCCGGCAAAAAACCGGAATCCTTGGTTTCGCCCTTCACAACAATGAGCATGGGACAAAATCCGTTTGCCATATATCCTCTCTTCCTTTCTTCTGGCAGATATTGTGTATGCTGCAATATGGGATCGTTGCATTACATACTATGCACATAGTAACATTTCAAAGCGTAATTGTCAATATGTAATTCCTTGGGTACAATAACGATGGTGATGATTATGAGTGAGCTGCGAAGTGTTGTAAATTTAAGTTCCTACGGTAAGATCTCCGTCCACTTAAAGGAGCTGATCAAAGAAAGGGGCATTACCCGCTACCGCCTTGCCAAGCTGGCAGATACCCGCTTCGAGGTGGTGGAAAAATGGTGCTCCGGCACAGTGGAGCGGATCGATTCCGATGTTCTCGCCCGTTTTTGCTATATCCTGGATTGTGATATAAGCGATATTATCAAATATGATGTGTAACGGAGGCTGTGGAAACAGCTTCCGCTTTTTATTTACCCATTCGGCAGGCTGACCGCAGGCCGTTGTTTTTTTGACCATTCCATCCTCTGTTTTTCGGTGTTTTTTCTTGCAATTTTCTACATCTTTTTTTCTTGCACTGCGATGGGTAAAATGTTATACTAAAATTATAATGGGGAAAATTGGGATTCATTTTGTTATCTCACTTTTACCGGTGAAATATCTGAGGATACAGGAAGAGATCCAACGAAAAACCTGCTGTGCGTTTAACACGCGTTGATCCGAAACGCGTTATTAGGGTATATGATCATCGAAGAATGGTTTCCTCCATTCTTCCAACAACGAAAGGAGTAAATATGTTATCAACACAAGAAATTATGCAATTGATCCAAAGTCTTATCTGGCTGCTGGCCGGTGTTGGTGTCTTTATCGTCGGCATGAATTTCATGGGCGATGCCCTGGAAAAAAGTGCCGGTTCAGGCATGAAGCGATTGCTCGAAAAGATCAGCAATAACCGCATTGCCGGTGTGGGCATCGGTGCAGGTGTAACTGCGATCATCCAAAGCTCGTCCGCCACCTCCGTGATGGTGATCGGTTTGGTAAACGCAGGTGTTATGACCCTGATGCAGGCAACTCCCATTATTATGGGTGCCAATATCGGTACGACCATCACAGGTGTATTGGTCGCACTGAAAAACGATTATTTCAATATGGCAATGTACCTTCTGGCCTTTGCTGGTGTCATGATGGGCTTTTT
>CAYLNV010000221.1:0-2497 GCA_964385085.1 uncultured Oscillospiraceae bacterium | reverse complement strand
CCTGAACGGCAATTCTAAAGAAGAGTTCCTCGAAAAGGTAAAAGAGAAGTTTACACTTTCTGCCTACGAGGGAAGCGACGCATTAAAGCCTGAGAAGAAGCATACCTTCGGTATGTATCTGGATGGTGCCTGGATGCTGCTGGAGGCGAAGGACGGCACTTATGATGTGTCTGATCCGGTTGCCCGGCTGGATGTGTCTATCCTACAAAACAATCTTCTGCATCCGATCTTGGGCATTGGCGATCCCAGAACAGATAAGCGGATCGATTTTGTGGGTGGTATCCGCGGTCTGGATGCTCTGTCTGATCGGGTTGACAACGGCAGTATGGCGGTTGCATTTTCTATGTATCCTACCACTATGGATGACCTGATGGATATAGCAGATGCCGGTGCGATCATGCCGCCTAAGTCTACCTGGTTTGAGCCAAAGCTCCGCAGCGGATTGTTTATCCATAAGCTCTCAGATCGTATTTAAGCAACCCCCTGGATACGCAGATCATAAGAGGGCACCATATGAAATAATGGGAAGCTATTTCACCGTTGTTTTCAGTGCAGTATTGCTGGCATTTGTCTATGTAGCATTACCGAAGGATCTGATCAGGCGCTCTGTCAGTTGGCGATCGGTGTAAATAGTGGCACCAGAATCCTCTTTTAACCACTTTGCAGCCCATTGGTTGTACCTGCCAAGCTCAATTCTCGTTTGTTCATGACAGATAAATTGAAATCCGGGAATACTGAGGATACGGAAAATGAGCCGATCCAAATCATTCGCCTTGGTATACAAAAACAAACAAGCGGGAAACTGTTGGTCAAAGGTTGGCCGTGTCTTTTAGCGGAAATGGAGCGATTTTTGCGTTGCAATGCATCGGTCATTTTGCCAATACCTAATAGTATTTTATGTAAGCTCTGATTTTAGGATGATTTCTTTTTCACAAAGAACACTACAGTGCCCAGGCCACCGACAACAACAAGGATAGTTGCAACCCATATCCACACGGAACTACTGCGCTGCAAACCCTCTTTTGCAGCGTTTTTGGGTATGGTTTCCGACGCTGTCGGTTTCATATCGGTGGGCTCACTTTCAACCGATTTCGATTGAGTTGGCTCACTTTCTGCAGATTCTGCTTCATCTGGCTTCGTTTCGGAAGATTCTGTTCCCATTGTCATGGTCTCAGCAGACTGTGTTTCTACAGGGGCTGTTGCTTTCGGTTCTGTCTCAGCAGGTCTTGTTTCTGCAGGAGTGGTTTCGCCAGGTTGAATTTCCAGCTTCGTAGCACCATGATCTGGATACCCACACACCGTACAACGCTCCCCATTAAAATATGTAGAGTCATACTTATGGTCGAAGAGCAAGGCATATCCGCAGATACCGCAAAGCTCCCTATGCGAGCGGTCATTTCCTGCTTTGCCATCCCATGCATAAAGATAATGAGGTTCCGACGTTTTTGCACCGCAGGAACAGACCAAAAAATGGTCCCATAAATAGTTCGATTTGTTTCCGTCCCATTTCCACTGATGCTCATGGGGAGGAGCGTTGCCGCAAACGGTACAATTTCCGTCACTTCCGTAAACATGATCTTCGCTAGCGGTTGCAGCGCATTGTGTACAGCTCAGATCGTGGTTGTAGGCATAGCTTTTTCCGTTATACTGCCAGATGTGTTCATGGGGTGTATGGCCGCAGATGGTACAGATTCCTGCGCTGTTATTACTATGGTTGGTCTGTTTCTCTTCTCCGCAGCCACTGCAGACCATACAGTGCCAGTAGTCGTCGGACCACGCACACTGCCAGTTATGGGTATGTTGATAAACACCGCAAACGGTGCAGACTTCCGAACTGTCAACTGTGTGATATTCAAACTTGGATTGACCACAACCGTCACATTTCAAAGTATGACCGCGCGAACCGCTGTCCTGGAGTACCCAGTTATGGATATGTTCCTGCTCCTGTTCTGTGGCAAATACTCCGATCGTCAAGCTCAAAATGATGGCAAATGCCAGTACTACGGTAAGCAACATTTGGATATACTTTTGCATTTTGTTCCCTCCTTTGTAGAATTGCCCGGAAGCCCTAATTCCAAGAGTTTTCGGGCATTGTAAGCCAGTGGTCATTCTATAGTGATTTTACCATTTAAAGAATAAGAATGTCAAGAATAGCATAAACAAACAAGCGGGAAACTGTTGGTCAAAGGTTGGCCAAATTCAAAATAGCAGATTTTGAATTTTGTAAAAGAAGAATAAAAAACACCGTAATTTGCGACTTTTATCGCAAAATACGGTGCTTTTTCTAACTATTCAAAGAACCCCACAGCCACGCTGGGTCATTCCCACTCCGTTTTGCTTTTTTCTCACCTGTGTTACATAGTCTCACAGATATCAAAAATCCCAAAATTCCTATGATTTTCTCACCAAAAAGACTGTTTTTTGCTCTGAAAAAGTTTTTTGTGTACTTTCCGTGTACCTCAAGCGTATCAGGTATCTCACTATTCTCAATCCACAT
>CAYLNV010000220.1:0-2501 GCA_964385085.1 uncultured Oscillospiraceae bacterium | reverse complement strand
CCATGTACTTCATCAGCGCCAGCAGCTCCTCCATGGGAGTATGCTCGCACTTGGAAGCGCAGCTTTCACAGCCGCCGCTGCAGTCGTGGGTATGGTCGTGGGTATGACCCTCGCCGTGGAGGTGGTCATGGTCATGGGGATGCTCGTGGCCGTGCTCGTGCGCGTGGGTATGGGCATGGCTATGGGTAACACCGCCGTGGGTGTGCGCGTGGGTATGGGTATGCTCATGGGCATGGGCATGGTCGCCGCCCATGGAATGGTCATGTCCGATATGCATAGGAATTCTCCTTTTCGTTTTTGTATATTATAAAGGAAGTCTGCGGTCCTGTCAATCAGCGGTTACTTAAGCACTTCTTTTAATGCGTCATGGATAGCGCCGATGGAATACAGAGAGCCGAAGCACAGCACCACACCGTCCTTGCCGGACAGCTCCATAGCCTTCACAACACCCGCCCGGGTGCTTTCGCAGGCTGTGGCTGCTGCGCCCTTTTCCTGCAAATATTTGGCAAGGTCCGCTGCATCCAGCTTCCGGGGGTTGTCCGGGGTAATGCAGACAAACTGATCCACCAGCGGCATTACCGGCTGGTACATCTCGCCATAGTCCTTATCTGCCAGCACACCGGTCAAGGCAATGACCCGCTTGCCCTGCAGATAATCCTGAATATTCTTCACCAGTGCTTCCAGGCACTGGGGGTTATGACCGCCATCGATAATGAACAAAGGATCCCGGCTGACGATGTCGAACCGGCCGGGCCAGCGTACATCCCGCAGTCCGTCGTATATGTTCTGCTCAGTGATATTCCAGCCCTGTTCGATCAGTGTATCCGCAACGCACAAAACCACCGCTGCGTTGTGAAGCTGATGGTCGCCAAGGAGCGGCAGGGTCAGACCCTTGCGGTCTCCGCAGTCGAAGACCTGGCCCTCCAGGCCGTGGTGAATAAGCTTCAGCGTCTCAAAATCCGCTTTTCTCAGCTTCGTATTCTTCTGGGCGCACACTTCCTCAAACACAGCTTCCACAGAGGGGGTGCTGCGATAGATCACCGCATTGCCGTTTTCCTTGAAAATGCCGGCCTTGGTGCGGGCGATCTCCTCTACGGTGCTGCCCAGAACATCCGTATGATCCAGGCCGATGTTGGTGATCACCGCGGCCTCCGGTGTCCGGATCACATTGGTCGCGTCAAATTCGCCGCCCATGCCAACCTCCAGCACCACGATGTCGCAGCCCTTGCGCTTGAAATACTCGAAGGCAATGCAGCACACCAGCTCGAACTCCGTAGGCTGCTCTGCCATGGAATCGGCCAGCGGCTTTACATATTCTGTTACCGCCACCAGATCCTCATCGCTGATCTGCTCGCCGTTTATCTGCATCCGCTCATGAAAGCGATAAATATAAGGAGAGGTATAAAGGCCGGTGCGGTATCCCGCTTTTTGCAGGATGGAGGCGGTCATAGCCGCAGTAGAGCCCTTTCCGTTTGTTCCGGCAATGTGGACAAATTTCAGGCTGTCCTGAGGATCTCCCATTTTATTAAGAAGCGCCTGCGTCCGGCTAAGCCCCGGGATGCTTCCCTTCCAAAACACGGAGTGGATATATTCAATGGCTTGTTCTGCGTTCATTTTTATGTTCCTTCCTTTCAAATTTCAGTTTGCTGGTGTGTTTCAAAAAACACCAACAAACTGAAATTTATCTCACTTTTTCTTCGGAGGCCAGACACCCAAACGGGTAAATACATTTGTTTTCAACAGCATATAGAGGATCAGCACCTCCACCACCAGCATAATGGCAAACTGCACACTGCGGGTGCTTAAATAATACAAAATGCCCTCTGCGAAGGTTCCATCAAAGAAAAGATATGTCAGCGCGCAGCTTTGGTACAAGATCGAGCCGATCACCACCGGAAACAAATAGCTCAGCGCCAGCCGGGGCAGAGAAAAACGCTTTTGCAGGTAGCTCTGAAACAGTCCGCCGAACAAGCCGTACAAAATTGCAGGCAGGCACAAGATGGGATTAAAGCCGAACTGCATAAGGCTTCCCAGAAAATCCGCCGCAAAGCCGGTCAGCGCACCCAGGGCAGGTCCAAACAGAAGACCCGCCAGAAACAGAGGGAATTTATCTGCCGACCACCGGACACCCCCGGCTACAGAAAAGGACAGTATCCGTGCCATAATAATGCTCAAAGCTGCAAGCATGGCGCAATAGGCAAGGGTACGGACCGTCATTGTGTTCTTTTTTTGTTCCATAATAAAAGCCTCCTTTTTACCGAGCCACCCGTCAAAGCAAAAACCCCTTGTGCATAAGCACAAGGGGAGCAAAAACGGATACACACTTCGGCAGGAAAACGCGGCAAAGGCCGACCGTTCGCCCCACCGAGTATCGCTTTCCACAAAGGAGGTCGTCCTTTTATGGCGCAGCGGGTGCGGATACCCCATCGCGGACAGCGTCCTTCGTCTGCCAGACAACTCCCCATTTTGGCAGCACTTCACGCGAGGTCTCCTACTCTGTA
>CAYLNV010000219.1:0-2512 GCA_964385085.1 uncultured Oscillospiraceae bacterium | reverse complement strand
CTGCTGGCCAGAGCGGTGGCAGGGGAGGCGGATGTGCAGTTCCTGTCCATCTCCGGCTCCGATTTTATGGAGATGTATGTCGGTGTTGGTGCAAGCCGTGTCCGGGACTTGTTTGATCAGGCAAAGCGGATCGCACCTGCCATTATTTTCATCGATGAGATCGATGCCGTAGGCCGTAAGCGCGGCTCGGGCTTGGGCGGCGGCCACGATGAGCGTGAGCAAACCTTGAACCAGCTTCTTGTTGAAATGGACGGCTTCGACCACACTGAGGGTGTGATCGTTCTGGCAGCCACCAACCGTCCGGATATTCTGGACCCTGCACTGCTGCGCCCCGGCCGTTTTGATCGGCAGATCCATGTAGGAGCGCCGGATGCCAAGGGCCGTGAAGAGATATTGAAGGTCCATGCCAAGGGTAAGAAGCTGGATGCTTCCGTAAGCCTGCGCACCATTGCGCTGGCGACAGCAGGCTTTACCGGTGCAGACCTGAGCAATCTTCTGAATGAGGCGGCCATTATGGCAGCCCGGGAGAACCGTCCGGTACTGAATATGCAGGATCTGAATGATGCCATGATGAAGATCGTGGCAGGACCGGAAAAACGGAGTCGTGTAAGTCTGCAGAAGGACCTGCGGCTGACGGCCATCCATGAAGCCGGACACGCAGTTGCTATGTATAATCTGCCGGACCATGATCCGGTCCATCAGATATCCATTATCCCCAGAGGAAATGCGCTTGGCCTGACCTGGACGCGCCCCATGGAGGACAGCACACACCTGACCCGCAACGAAATGTACCACCAGATCGTGGGCTTGTTGGGCGGCCGTGTGGCAGAAGCTATTTTCCTGCAGGACATCTCCACCGGTGCATCCAACGATATCGACCGTGCTTCCAAGCTGGCAAGGGATATGATCGGCCGCTATGGTATGTGCGAGCGGTTGGGTACAGTGTCCTATACCGGTGGCGACGAGCTGTTTATCGGTCGGGATTATCAAAGCACCAAGAGCTATTCTGAAAAGGTAGCCGGTACGATGGATGATGAGGTCAAGGCTTTGATCGATAAGGCCTATGCCCATTGTGAAGAGATCCTGCGCAAGGACGCAGATAAAATGAAACAGGTCGTGTCCTTCCTTCTGGAGCATGAAGTCATGACCGGTGCCCAGTTTGCACAGTGCATGGCAGGGGAGGAGATCCAGGAAGCCTCCGATACGGCCTTGTTCGATGCCTACCGGGATGAAACTGAATGATCAAATTTTGGGAGACCGCCATGCGGTCTCCCAAAAAATGGAGGTGTCTCAACGGACACCTCCTTATTTTTGGTGTGTGGACAATATGCACAAAAAACGTACTGAAAATTCGTTATCGTTACAAGAAGTTTACAGAAAAAAAGCGTGCTTATCCCATGAAAGTGTGCTATAATGTTACGGGCGGCGGAAAGCCGCCAATGTAACGCATGAAAGGAGAGACTATGGATAATATTTTGTTCTTTCTGACACCGAAAGCCATGTGTGCATTCGTTTATGATGATTTTTCTATTCGTCAGGCTCTGGAGAAAATGGAATCCGCAGGCTATGCAGCATTGCCGATACTTACGAAACACGGTGAATACCGAGGCACTCTGACAGAGGGAGACTTGCTGTGGGCACTGAAAAATATATGCTATATGGATATGCGTCAGGCAGAGGCCAGACGCATTATGGAGATCACCCGTAAAAAGGACAATGTTCCTGTCCGGGTAACCACCTCTATGCAGGATCTGGTCCAGCATGCCAGCGCCCAGAACTTTGTTCCCGTTGT
Source organism: uncultured Oscillospiraceae bacterium (assembly GCA_964385085.1). GTDB lineage: Bacteria > Bacillota > Clostridia > Oscillospirales > Oscillospiraceae > Faecousia. The sequence continues at coordinate 720 of CAYLNV010000219.1, read as the reverse complement.
GGACGATAAGGATGCATTTATCGGCATCGTTACCCGCGGTGCGATCATCAAGTATTGCTCCCAGCAGCTTTTTCCGGAAGATTGAACTGCCGCACACCGCAAGATACCCATAACCTTCCAAAATACAATGACCGCCCCTACATCTGCCACTGAAAGATTATTTAGTATACAAAAAGGCTCTGCCGCAAGATCTTGGTATTTGCGGCAGAGCCTTTTCTGTGTTTATGGGTTGAAAAAAAGCTGTGGATTTGATAAAATATAAAAAACTATGTCCTGGAGGGAATCTATGAACGACGAGAAGCTGAAGCATCAGCTTGGATCAAATATTGCTTCCTACCGCAAGCGTATTGGCTTGACACAGGTAGGTCTTGCAGAAAAACTGAATTATTCGGATAAAGCCGTCTCTAAATGGGAGCGGGGCGAGTCCATGCCGGATGTGCTGACGATCTTGCAGCTTGCAGAGCTGTTTGAGATAACGGTGGATGAATTACTGGCTGACCCCAACGCACTGCCGGAGAAGACCTCCAAGGTGGAGCAGGTCATGGACAAAGCCGTGCAAAAGACCCTGAAAAGGAAGGCTGATAAGGGGATCATCCTGGGCCTTTCCTCGCTGCTTGTGTGGTTTGTGGCGCTGCTGATATTTGTGGTGCTGTCGTCCATCGGCCTGCCTTACAGTTGGATCGCATTTTTCTATGCCATTCCGTCTGATGCCATCGTGAT
>CAYLNV010000218.1:0-2521 GCA_964385085.1 uncultured Oscillospiraceae bacterium | reverse complement strand
ACACGGACAAGGATCTCGATTTCTTCTTCCAGCAGGATTTCCTTTGCTTTTTCCTCGCTAAAAGGAACACCTGCACCGTTTTTGCAAACCTGGATCGTACCCTTGGAAGACCGGAATGATACATCGATCTTATCGACAGCCACATCTGCACCGCTGTATCCGATGGCGCATAGCACACGACCCCAGTTTGCATCTGCTCCAAACATAGCAGCCTTCAGAAGGCTGGAGCAGATCACGCTCTTGGCGCTCTTCTTAGCGGCTTCCTCGGTGTCAGCACCGCTGACCTTGCACTCAAGAAGCTTCGTTGCGCCCTCACCGTCTCCTGCGATCATCCGGCACAGGGTAACATTGACCGTGTTCAGGGCCTGCATAAATACGCTAAAATCCTCACCCTCTGCGGTGATCTCATCGTTGCCGGCCATACCGTTTGCAAGGACCGTAACCATATCATTGGTAGAGGTATCACCGTCAATGCTCAGCATATTGAAGGTCGTTGCAATATCGGAAGACAATGCCTTTTGGAGCATTTCTGCACTGATGGCAGCATCGGTGGTAATGAACACCAGCATAGTGGCCATATTGGGATGGATCATACCGCTTCCCTTGGCAATACCGCCCATGCGGCAGGTTTTTCCGCCAACGGTAAATTCCACCGCGATCTCCTTCATGCGAAGATCCGTGGTCATGATAGCTTCTGCGGCCATCTGGCTGCCGTTATCGGACAAGCCTGCCGTCAGTGCTTCCATGCCGGAGGCGATGGGATCGATGCTCAGGGGCTGGCCAATCACACCTGTGGAGGCGACGACCACATCTTCTGCATGGATCCCCACTGTCTTTTCCACCAGCTTACTCATTGCTTCTGCGATCTCAATGCCGTTGGCATTGCAGGTGTTCGCATTGCCGCTGTTGCAGATCACTGCCTGGGCCTTGCCGTTCTCCAAATGCTTTTTTGTAACGGTCAAGGGTGCGCCCTTGACCAGATTTGTGGTATATACTGCTGCCGCGGTGGCAGGCACCTGACTGACGATCAGCGCCAGATCTCTTTTTGCACGATTATGACGGATGCCGCAGTGGATACCGTTTGCTTTAAAACCCTTTGCGGCACAGACGCCGCCTTGTATGATCTCCATAATAACCTCTCTTTATTTCACTGATGGAACATTCAGTCCGGTGGTCTCATCGATCCCCAGCAGGATATTCATATTTTGAATGGCCGCGCCGGATGCACCCTTACCCAGATTGTCGAACCGGGCGGTGAGCAGGATCCGTTCTTCATTTCCGTGGACACTGATCTGCATATCATCCCGACCGGACCAGGCTGCTGCAGACAACATTCCATCGCCATCGTCCTCGTCAGAGTATCCCACAAGACCGGTTTTATAGTAATCCCGGTACAGATCCCGGATCGTATCGGCTGTTCCCGAAACGGTGTCTGCAAACAGTGGAACAGACACTTCCATACCGCTGTAAAAGTCTGCTACGATGGGGCAAAATACAGGGGTATTCTTTAAGCCGCACAGCTTCACCATTTCCTTCAGGTGCTTGTGCTGCTGCTGCAAGGCATACTGCCGAGGTCCTTTCAGTAAAGGGCTTCGTTCTGATCCTTCGTATTCGGCGATCATCTTTTTACCCCCACCGGAATAGCCGGTGAGAGAAAAGCTGCTAAGCAGCAGATCTGCAGGAATGATCCCCTCTTGCACCAGGGGGGCTACCAGTGCCACAAAGCCGCTGGCATGACAGCCGGGGTTTGCGATCCGTTTCGCGTTCATGATCTTCTGCCGCTGACCTGCAAGCTCGGGAAAGCCATAGACCCAATCAGGATCGGTACGGTGGGCGGTGGAAGTATCAATGATCTTCACCTTGTTGTTGTCTGCCAGTGCCACAGCTTCAATTGCAGCCGCATCCGGCAAGCACAGAAAGACCACATCTGCATTGTTTATGGCATCTGCCCGGGCAGATGTATCCTTCCGCAGCTCCTCCGGCAGCTTCACAAGCTCTATGTCCTGCCGCTGGGTCAGACGGTCAACGATCCGCAGACCGGTCGTGCCGGCACTGCCGTCTATAAATACCTTTATCATAAGCTAATCGCTTCCTTTACATAGGCGATCTGTGCCTGAACGGATGCCAGAGATGTACCGCCTTCTGATATTCTCTTCTCCACGCAGGTCTTCAGAGAAATTTCCTCATACAGATCACTTTCAAACAGCTCACTGTAAGACCGGTAGGTTTTCAGGGGCAAATTCTCAAGAACTGTATTTTCCTGAATACACAGTGCCACAAGCTGACCGGAGATCTTATATGCACTGCGGAAGGGCATACCCTTCTTCACCAAATAATCCGCAAGGTCTGTTGCGTTAATAAAGCCCTTCTGGGCTGCCAGAAGCATATTCTCCTTGTTGGCGGTCATGGTGCTGATCATGCCGGTAAAGACCTGCAGGCACATCTTCACAGTATCGCAAGCGTCAAATACTGCTTCCTTATCCTCCTGCATATCCTTATTGTAAGCAAGAGGCAATCCCTT
>CAYLNV010000217.1:0-2532 GCA_964385085.1 uncultured Oscillospiraceae bacterium | reverse complement strand
GAATGATGAGGTTGGCGGCGCAGGTGATCAGGGTATGATGTTTGGCGGTGCCTGCACCCAGACACCGGAGCTGATGCCCCTGCCTGCAGCGCTGTCAAGAGCCCTCGCCAACCGCCTGACCGCGTGCATCCGTTCCAACGACCTGCTTCGTCCTGACGGCAAGACGCAGGTTAGCGTGGAATTTGACGAGGACGGCAAGATCATCGGGATCGATACGGTGGTCGTTTCTGTTATGCACAGTGTTGATTTTGAAATTTCCGAGCTGCGCAAGTATATTCGCCAGGGCGTGATCGCGCCTGTGCTGGAAAAGTACGGCTTTGACATTGAAAATGTGGCCCATATCCATATTAACCCCACCGGAAATTTTGTCATTGGCGGTCCTAACGGTGATACAGGCCTGACCGGACGCAAGATCATTGTGGATACTTACGGTGGCTACTTCTCCCATGGCGGCGGTGCATTTTCCGGCAAGGACCCCACAAAGGTGGATCGCTCCGGTGCATACATGGCCCGTTACATGGCAAAGAATCTGGTGGCAGCCGGACTTGCTGAGCAGGTTCAGGTGCAGCTTGCTTATGCCATCGGTGTGGCAGAGCCTGTTTCTGTCCGGGTGGACAGCTATGGCACGGGTAAGATCCCGGATGAAGAAATGACAGCCCTTTTGCGTAAGACCTGCGACCTGACCCCTGCGGGCATTATCCGCAAGCTGGACCTGCGTCGGCCCATCTACGGAAAAACGGCTATGGAGGGCCATTTCGGTGTGGACGATCTTCCCTGGGAGCAGACAGACTTGGCTGAAGAACTGAAAAAACTGGTATAATAAAATAGTAAAATAAGAATCGAGTTGATTTTTATGAAGAAGGATAAAATATTTAACGGGATCGTGATCGCCATTTTTGCGATCCAGCTTCTGGCAGAGGGATTGGCGGCATTTATGATCTTCCGGTTGAATATGCTGCCGACTATGTATGCTGCTGTGCTGGCAGGCTTCTTTGTGTTCTGCGCACTGCTGACTGGTCTTCTGATGTTTTTGCACCGAAAGGGGAAAACACCGGGTACAGCCCGCCGGATCATCGCCTGTGTGCTGGCAGTCCTCATCGCCTGCGGCTGTGGACTTGCCTTTGTGGTTGCATCGGATGTGTACCGGACAATGGATGGTGTTACGACACCATCGGTCAGCAAGGTTACAAGAAGCATTTATGTCCGCATGGACGACCCGGCTCAGAGCCTGGCAGATACGGCAGACTATGTTTATGCTGCTGTTGAGAATTACGATGCAGACAGTACCCGGCAAGCAATATCGGTGATCGAGACCGAGCTTGGCAAGGAGCTCAGTGTGGAGTACTACCTTTCTGTCCCGGAAATGGTAGATGCCCTCTATTCCGGAGAGGCTGACGCTATGATCCTGAACAGTGCCTATGTCCTGATCCTGGAGGATATGGAAGGGTATGAGGATTTTTCTCAGAAGGTCCGCGTGCTCCATGATGTACCTGTAGCAGAGTGGGTCGCACCTACGGAAGAAACTGAGCCTGAGGAGACAGAACCGGTACAGGTGGAGCAGAATATCACCAATACACCCTTCGCTGTTTATATCAGCGGCTCGGATACCCGCAGTAGTTATTTGCCGACCAACAGCAGAAGCGATGTAAACATTCTGGCGATCGTAAATCCCACAACAAAGCAGGTCCTTCTGCTCAATACCCCCCGGGATTACTATGTGGAGAATCCTGCCGGCGGCGGAAGCCGGGACAAGCTGACCCACTGCGGTATTTACGGTGTGGATTGCTCCATTTCCGCGTTGGAAAATCTTTACGGTGTTGAAGTGGACTACTATGCCCGCATTAACTTTACCGGCTTTGAGACCCTGATCGATGCCATCGGCGGCATTACGGTCTATTCTGATATTGGCTTCTCCACATCGGGCGGTACCTATGTTTACCCGGGAGAAAATTATATGAATGGCTCAGAAGCCCTGGCCTTTTCCCGGGAGCGCTACAGTTTAGCGTCCGGTGATAATGCCCGTGGTCAAAATCAGATGAAGGTCATCACTGCGGTGATCAAGAAAATAACATCCGGAAGGACCATTATTGCCAATTATTCCAAGATCCTGGATAGTCTTCAGGGAATGTTTGTTACCAGTATGTCCATGGATGAGATCAGCCAGCTTGTGAAGATGCAGTTGACTGATATGGCAAGCTGGAATATTAAGAGCTTTGCAGTTACCGGTACAAACGGCAGTGCCGTAACCTATTCTGCGCCGGGTCAGAAGCTTTCTGTTATGTATGTCAATGATCAACTGGTAGCCCATGCCAGCGGATTGATCGAAAAGGTCTTGTCAGGTCAAATTCTGACCGATCAGGACCTGGTTGGAATATAATACTGTTGCTGAAAAGGGGCTGTAAAAAACGCATATTTTTCCAAGGTGAATGAAAAGGTTTGGGAGGTAGCTCAAAAATTGAGCTACCTCCCTCATTTTATCAAATTTCTGTTTGACGCACTGTCGTGCGAATTGAAAATTGAAAGTTGAAAATT
>CAYLNV010000216.1:0-2546 GCA_964385085.1 uncultured Oscillospiraceae bacterium | reverse complement strand
AGGGGTTATTCACCAGCGCTCTTGCGATCGCCAGACGCTGCTGCTCACCGCCGGAAAGCTCCGTGGGATGGCGGCGGCTCTTGGTCTCAAGGCCAACCAGCTCCAAAATGTACGGAACGCGCTCCCGGATCTCCTTTGTGCCTGCACCGATGGCACGCATGACAAAGGCCACATTTTCATAAACCGTCTTGCTTTCGATCAGCCGGAAGTCCTGGAACACAACACCAACGGTGCGGCGCAAATACGGGATCTCCCGCTTGCGGATCCGCTCCAGGGAATAGCCGTTCACATGGACCATGCCGCTTGTAGGCTTCAGCTCACCGGTGATCAGTTTAATAATGGTGGACTTTCCGGAACCGGAAGGGCCAACCAGAAAAGCAAATTCCCCATCCTCGATCTGCATGGAAATGCCCCGCAGGGCATGGGTGCCCACCGAGTAGGATTTGGTAACATCAGTAAATTCGATCATATCCATTGCTCCAAATTTTAGTGTAACCAAATTGTAACACATTTCAAGAATTATGTCAATCTGCCCCGGCTCGAAAAATAATGGAAAGGGTCAATTACAGCAGCTTGCCCAAATTCAGGCATGATTTTTGTTCATTCCGCACAGCAGCTTGTGCCGATCATTTTTCGTCTTTCTCTGGGTAAGACGAAGAAAAATGGAAATTTACACAATTTGTGAGCATCACAGAAACAAAAAATAGGTGCTGTATGAACATTGACATTTCTGCCTGTTACAAAGTAAAATAAAGGAGCGATCTTACAATTTCGGAGGCTTTTATGCGTAAAACAAAAATCATTTGCACCATCGGTCCTGCCTGCATGACCGAAAAAATATTGACCGAAATGTGCCAGGCCGGCATGAATGTTGCCAGAATGAATTTCTCCCACGGTACCCATGCCGAGCACAAGGAAAAAATGGATATGGTAAAAAAGGTCAGAGAAAAGTTGGACCTCCCCATCGCCATCATGCTGGACACCAAGGGTCCTGAGTACCGTATCGGTACGTTTAAAAATGGCAGTGCGGACATCCAGGAGGGCAGCAGCTTCGTCTTCACGACCCAGGATATCGAAGGCGATGAGACCCGGGTCAGTGTCAGCCATAAGGGCCTTATTCAAGACCTTTCCGTTGGCGACCGGATCCTGGTGAACAACGGCCTTGTGATTTTTGAGGTTGTTTCCCTGGAACAGACGGAAGCGGTTTGCCGCACAGTCGTTGGCGGCACGCTGAGCAATCGCAAAAGCATGTCCTTCCCCAACAAGGTCATGTCCGGCCCTTATTTGTCCGAGCAGGACAAGGCTGACATTCTTTTCGGCATTGAAAACGATGTGGATTACGTGGCAGCGTCCTTTGTATCCACAAAGGAGGACGCACTCTCCCTGCGGCAATTTCTTAATGACAATGGCGGCAGCAACATCGACATCATTGCAAAGATCGAAAACCGTGCCGGTGTGGACAATATCGAAAGCATTTGCCAGGCCTGCGAAGGCATTATGATCGCCCGTGGCGATCTGGGTGTTGAGATCCCTTTTGTAGAAGTCCCCTCTGTGCAAAAGCTGCTGATCAGTAAGTGCCGTATGCTGGGAAAACGGGTCATCACTGCCACAGAAATGCTGGAATCCATGATCCACAACCCCCGCCCCACCCGGGCAGAGATCTCCGATGTTGCCAATGCGGTCTATGACGGCAGCTCCGCAGTCATGCTCTCCGGTGAATCGGCTGCCGGCAAATATCCGGTGGCCGCTGTAAAAAATATGGCACAGATCTGCGAATACACCGAGCAGCACATCAGCTACCGCCACCGCTTCCTGAACACGGAATTCCGTATTAAGAATATTCTTGATGCCATCTCCCATGCCACCTGCTCCATGGCCATCGATGTGGGCGCAAAATCCATCGTCGTCTGCTCCATGAGCGGTACCACTGCAAGAATGGTCAGCCGTTTCCGCTGCCCGGTGGACATCATTGGCATGACCACAGACAAAAAGGTGTGGAGAAAACTGGCATTGAGCTGGGCCGTAACACCGGTTCTGACAGAGGAGTTCACTTCCATGGATGTGATGTTCTACACTGCCAAAAAGTGTGCAACTAACATTTTCGATCTGCAGCCGGGAGATAATATCGTCCTGACCGGCGGCCCTATCAACGGCCATTTGGGCAATACCAATACCATCAAGGTGGAACAAGCTTAAAACAGCAGTTCATCAAAACCTGGTGCCACTGCCCGGAAGCCTGTGCTGATGCCTGCGGGCATATAAGCAGACTTGTCGGCGCCTTCATTATGAAGAACACATAAAAGGCGCAAGCTGCCAACTGCATAAAACGGGTGCGTTGCAAAATCAGCAACGCACCCGTTTTATATTTGTTTTAGTGCATTTCCCGGGAAGACAGGTACTTACGGACCATCAGCGCCACCTTGAACACGATGGCATGGTCGAACTGACGCAGGTCCAGTCCTGTCAGCTTCTTGATCTTTTCCAGACGGTACACCAGGGTATTCCGGTGGACGAACAGCTTCCGGGAGGTCTCAGACACATTCAGG
>CAYLNV010000215.1:0-2583 GCA_964385085.1 uncultured Oscillospiraceae bacterium | reverse complement strand
GCTGAATATCCTGCTTCAGGTGCTGGACGATGGACGGATCACGGATGCACAGGGAAGAGTTGTGAACTTTGAGAATGTGATCATCGTTATGACCTCCAATGCCGGTTCTGAGGGTCGTGTAGGCGGTCTGGGCTTTGGGAAAACCGATAAGGACCAGACACAGGAAAAGACCATGGCAGCCCTGAAGGAGTTCCTGCGGCCTGAGTTTATCAACCGTGTGGATGAGATCATTACCTTCAATCATCTCACGGAGGAGAATTTCCTTAACATTGCAGATATTATGCTGCGTGAGCTTCAGGAAAGTCTGGAAGCCCGGGGATTGACCCTGACCTGGGATGAGGCGATCCGCCAGCTTCTTGTGAAGAAAGCCTATTCCGTTACCTACGGTGCCCGAAATCTGCGCCGTACCATCCAGCGCAGCCTTGAGGACCCGATCTCGGAGAAGATCATCGATTCCTTTGAAGATCCGATCTCTGCCATTCATATTTGCGTAGAAGCGGACGAGATCAAGGTGGAAGCCAATTAAAAAATACCGGAAGGCTTACATGCCTTCCGGTTTTCTGTTACAGGTCAAATTCCTGGGTAAGCTTATCTGATACCTGCCATGCAAGATCCTCCACCTTGTTGGCGGCCTTTGCAGCCAGACGGCGGGTAGGATTGTTTTTGGACATCATGAGGATCGCCACTGCACCGGCAGCCGCACCGATACCCATTGTGATCGCCCAACCTCTCACCTGCATACAAGCACCTCCTTTCATGCTTAGTATGCCCGTTGGACGGAAAAACCCAGTTGGAAAGGTTTTTCTTTTCACAATGGAAAAAATATGTTATAATAAATAAAAATGTCAAATGGAGGGAAGAATATGTCCATTGATAAGCTGCAAAAGAAGATCCGTAAGCTGAAAAACCCTACGATCGTTGACCTGACAATGACAGAAGCTGACATCGCGCCTGGTGTGCTGTCCCAAGAGGAGACCTTTCTTCCTGCCTATGAGAAGGCATGCGCCAGTCTTATGGAAGCCTTGCAGGAGATCATCCCGGCTGTGCGCTTTGATTTTGCGTTTTTTGCGCTGCAGGGCGCAGAAGGCCTGGCTGTTTTACATAGATTACTTGCCCTTGCGGAAAAGCTGGAGCTCTATGTGCTTCTTGACGGACTGGATTCTGCCAGGGGAGAGGTGGCAAAAAAAGCAATGGAATTTCCTTGCGACGGTCTTGTTCTTTCTCCTTATATGGGCAGCGATACCATTAAGAATTATGTGGAAAATATTGAGGGAAGCGGCAAAAGTCTGTTTGTTACTTTGCGTTCTCCCAACCGTTCTGCCTCGGAAATGCAGGATCTGATGACCGGCTCTCGCCTTGCCCATCAGGCTGCTGCGGATATTCTGAAGCGCCTTGGCGAGCCTGTGCTGGGAAAGTGCGGCTATTCCCAAATTGCCGGAATTGGCGCAGCCAATGCGCCGGATAGTCTGCGTACACTGCGCAGTAAATATTCCCGGCTGTTTTTGCTGATCGACGGCTATGATTATTCCAATGCCAACGCGAAAAATTGCAGCTTCGCCTTTGACCAGTTTGGCCACGGTGCGGTCGTTTGCTCCGGCACTGGGATCACCGCAGCGTGGAAGGAGCAAACAGGTGAGGGAGATTATATCCAATCAGCCGTAGAAGCGGCACAAAGGATGCAGAAAAACATCCTGCGCTATATTGCCATTTTATAAAAGTGGACGCATTGCAAAATGCGAAAAATCTACGATAGAATATGTAGGGGCGATTGAATCGCCCGCGGGCGGTCAACCGCCCCTACATCCACAAGATGTAGAAAGATATATTGTGTTAGGGCCTGTTGCTTTATTTTGCAACAGGCTTTTTTAGCCTGCCGGTGTCATTGTAGCATCGGTTGTGTGATCCGTACTTTCACTGGTGTCAAGCAGTCCGCTGTCCATAAATTCGGAAGTCTCCGGGAACATGGTATCCATAGTGGGATAAGTGGTGGGTCTTGTGCCGGAAGTAGTGGTGGGAACGGTAGTAGGCGCAGTCTCCTTGTTTTTTCTGCCGCAGGCGCACAGAGAAAGGATCAGCGCAAATACCAGCGCAAGCAGAGTAAATTTCTTCATATTCATCCTCCTGTTTTCTTTCTGCAAAGCTAGTATTTGCGGGAAAAGTAAAATTAGACTGGGAAAAACAGTCATTTGATTATGAATAATTTTTAATAAAGCATTGCTATTTTTTGCCCGTTCCTGTATAATGGTGAGGAAATAATTTAAAAAAGGAGATTTCTTTCTTATGAAGAGACTCGGTGTTAAAAAAGATGCGCAGTGCATGGCCTGCTTGGAATGTGTCCGCGCCTGCTCTGTTGCGTTCTACAAGGAATTCAATGAAGATCTTTCCTGTATTCGCATCGTTGAGAAGAATGGTGCTGCAAAGCCCATGACTTGTATCCAGTGCGGTAAATGCGAAAAGGTTTGCGAGGCCGGTGCGATCACCCAGAACCCCAAGGGCGTTTACATGATCAACAAGAAGCTCTGTACCTCCTGTGGCAAGTGTGTGGAGATCTGCCCCATGAAGGTCATGGTCGCACCTGCTGAG
>CAYLNV010000214.1:0-2583 GCA_964385085.1 uncultured Oscillospiraceae bacterium | reverse complement strand
ACATTGGAAGTGGTATATGAATTCTATCTGCGCGGCTTGGAATTTTTGCCCATCGACCGGTATAAAAGTCATGCCACCAAATTCATGATCGAGGACGGCAAGCTTCGCCCGCCCTTTGTTGCTATTTCCGGTCTGGGCGAAAGCGCGGCCTGGGATTTGATGAATGGTCGGGAAGGAAAAAAGTTTTTGTCCATCGAAGAGGTGGCACTGGCTTGCCCCAAGGTATCCAAGACCCATATTCAGATGCTTAAGGAGGCCGGCGCTTTTGGCAATATGCCGGAAACAGATCAAATCAGCCTGTTTTAGGCTCGATCCGAATCAGCCTTACAGCGATCCTTTTTCGCTTATCTTCCTTGCTTTGCGTCAGCAAGGCTGCGTCATCTGCGCAAAAAATCAATCAAAAATCATTTGCTGAGAGGTGCCAGACAGTTTTCAGCCTAAGGAGTGAAACCTATGCAAGATATCGGTACACAGTTTCATATTCGCTGCAGCCCGGAGGATGTAGGACGTTATTGCTTCCTGCCTGGTGATCCGGGCCGATGCGAAGCCATTGCCGCGCACTTTGAGAACGCTGTCCATGTGGGAATGAATCGTGAGTATAACATCTATTCCGGTTATCTTATGGGGGAAAAGGTGTCTGTTTGCTCCACCGGCATTGGCGGCCCTTCTGCGGCCATCGCCATGGAGGAGCTGCATAACATCGGTGTGGATACCTTTATCCGTATCGGCACCTGCGGCGGTATCGCCATGGATGTGCTTCCCGGGGATGTGGTGGTGGCAACAGGCGCTGTGCGCTATGAGCACACCTCTCTGGAATATGCACCCATCGAGTTCCCTGCCGTGCCGGATTTCGGCATAGTGGCGGCTTTGAAGGAAGCCGGTGAGCGGTTGGGTTATCGCACCCACACAGGTGTGGTCCAGTGCAAGGACTCCTTTTATGGTCAGCATGCCCCGGAAAGATCCCCGGTCTCCTATGAGCTTTTGCAGAAATGGGAAAGCTATAAACGGCTGGGTGTCAAGGCCAGCGAAATGGAGTCAGCGGCATTGTTTGTGGTGGCAGCGGCGCTGGGCGTCCGATGCGGAAGCTGCTTCCACGCTGTCTGGAATCAGGAGCGGGAAAAGGCGGGTCTGGAAATGCCCATGACCGAGGATACCAGCGGTGTGATCAAAGTCGGCATCGAAGCGATGAAGCGGATCATCGCAAACGATAACAGGAGGTAACTATGGAGAATACCAATGTGATCAAAAAGCGCTCCCAGATCCCGGTGGAGGATACCTGGGCGATCGAAGACCTTTATGCAAGCGACGAAGCCTGGGAGCAGGAGCTTGCCACTGTGGAAGCAGACCGGCAGTCCCTTGCGTCCTATGCCGGACATTTGGCTGACAGCGCCGAAACGCTCTATGAGTATCTGTCCAAAATGGAGCAGGTAAATGAGAAATGCGGCCGGCTGGGCAACTACTGCATGCGCAAAAGCGACGAAGATACCGCCAATGCGTATTATCAGGGCCTTGTGGGTAAATTCATGAGCACAGCCGTTGGCTTGAATACGGCCCTCAGCTTTGAGACACCGGAGATCATGACCATCTCCGATGAAACACTGGACCGGTTCTATGCGGATCACCCCGGTCTGGAGCATTTCCGTCGTTATCTGACAGATATGCGCCGCTTCAAAGCGCATATTTTGTCGCCCAAGGAAGAAAAGCTGCTGGCATCTGCCGGTGAAATGGCGCAGACACCTGACAATATTTACGGCATGTTTGCCAATGCAGACCTGAAATTTCAGGATGCATTGGACAGCAAGGGAGAAAAGCACCCCATCAGTCAGGGAACATTTGTTGCCTGTCAGGAAAGCAGCGACCGGGTGCTTCGGAAAAACGCTTACGACAGCCTGTATCAAGGCTTCGGCGCGTTCAGGAACACCGCCGCAGGTCTTTTGAATGGCCAGAATAAGCAACTGAAATTCTTCGCAGAGGCCCGGAACTATCCCAGTGCCTTTGAAGCCTCGCTGGACAGCAACAATGTTCCTACTTCCGTGTACCTGAATCTCATTGAAGCTGTTCATGCAAACCTCCCCAAGATGCACCGCTATGTGCGCCTGCGCAAGAAGCTGCTGGGTGTGGATGAGCTGCATTTTTACGATGTATATGCGCCCCTGGTTTCTGATGTGGACCGGAAGATCCCCTTTGCGGAAGCCAAGCAGACAGTATACGATGCCCTTGCGCCTATGGGTGAGCAGTACCGTGCGATCCTGAAGGAAGGCTTTGAAAATCGCTGGATCGATGTGTACCAGAACGAAGGAAAGCGAAGCGGCGCTTATTCTGCCGGTGCAAAGGTCCATCCCTATGTGCTGCTGAACTATACCGGCACGTTGGACAGCCAGTTTACCCTGGCCCATGAAATGGGTCATGCTATCCATTCATATTTGTCCAACAAGAACCAGCGCCATATCGATGCCGGCTATGTGATCTTTGTGGCTGAGGTGGCATCCACCTGCAACGAAGCCCTTCTGATGGAGTATCTGCTGAATAAGACCACCGATAAGAAGGAGCGGGCATACCTGATCAATCACTTCCTGGAGCAGT
>CAYLNV010000213.1:0-2619 GCA_964385085.1 uncultured Oscillospiraceae bacterium | reverse complement strand
AGAGTTGCCTCATAAAGGATCATACTGCCAAGGCTCAGGCTCATCTGAACGATCAGCTGGGGCATAACATTGGGTACAAGGTGCTTAAAGATCTTGCGGAAGGTGGAATAACCCATTGCTTCTGCTGCAACCATGTACTCCTGCTCACGCAGGGACAGGATCTGACCTCTGACCAGACGGGCCGTACCGGTCCAGGAAATGAAGGTCAGATAGATCATCAGCAAATAAATACGGTACTTTGCATCAATATCAGAAGCATCCAGAATGGTGCTGATGATCAGCAGGATCGGAATGCCGGGCAAACACATCAAAACATCACAAATACGCATAATGATATTATCGATCGCACCGCCGAAATAGCCGGCAATACCACCCAGCACAACGCCCAAAACGGTGATCAGGAACACAGCGATGAAGCTGACTGTCAGAGATATCCGTCCACCGTACATCAGGCGGACAAATACATCGTAGCCTTCATTGTCCGTACCAAGAATGTGCTCAGAAGACGGCGGGGACAGGAAGTTATCCTTCAGGTACTTCTCTGTGGTCTGGCGTACAGTATATTCCTGCCCGTCCACCGTGTACGTGGAAACAGAGGTGGCATATTCCGTCTTACCGCTCTCATCCAACTCGATCTCACCCCACTGGGTGTAAACCAGCGGACCTACAAAGCTGAACAGGAACAAGCTCACCACCATCACAAGGCCGATAATACTCAGTCTGGAACGGAAGAACCGGCGCACCACCATACGGGTGGGAGACATCAGCCGGACATTTTTGTCAAGAGGCAATTCCGCATCAACAGCTTCTTCTTTTTTCATTTCAAGCTCTTCCATACAGCGCCTCCTCACTCAAGTTTTACTCTGGGATCCACCAGACCGTACATCAGATCGGCCAGCAGCACACCCAGTACGCTCAGCAGAGCCAGGAACATATTGTAGCCCATAATGAAGGGGATGTCGCCCCGGTTCATAGCATCCAGCGCAATGTTACCGATACCGGGCAGGTCAAAGACCTGCTCGGTAATAATTGCACCGGAGAAAAGGCTGGGCAGCAAGCCTGCCAGAGAGGTAACCAGGGGGATCAGGGTATTGCGGAAAGCGTGCTTATTGATAACCACGCTCTCCTTCAGACCCTTTGCCCGGGCAGTACGGATATAATCCGAATTCAAGACCTCAAGCATATTGGTTCTGGTCATTCTCATTCTTGCACCGATACTCAGAATTACGATCGTCAAAATGGGAATAAACATATGATACATCTGGTCCAGCAAAAGCTCAAAGCCATTATAGGATGCCGTAGCATTTATCAGTCCGGATGCCGGGAACCATCCCAATTTCAGTGCCAATATATCCTTGAGCATCTGACCAAAGAAGAAGGATGGCAGTGAGATGCCGATCATAACCAGAATGGTTACAATATAGTCCCGAAGACTATACTGATGTCTTGCTGCAGTAATACCCAGAGGGATCGCGATCAAAAACTCAAAAATGGTCGCGATCAGGGACACTGCAAAGGACACACCCATATGCTCAGTGATGACCTGTGCCACAGGAATACCGTAGACAAAGCTGACACCAAGATCGCCCTGTGCCAATGCAGTCAACCAACTGAAATAGCCCTTCAGAATACCGCCAAAGCTGTTGTCGCCCAGGCCGTACATTTCATACATTGCCTGCACGGTTTCCTCGCTGACCGTCGCACCGCCCTGATTGATGGCGTTGATCTTATCCTGGATAAAATCAACAGGCATCAAACGGATCAGAAAATAGATGATCAGGGAAACACCCAGCAGGATCAGGATCGAATATGCAATTCTCTTTACAATATATTTAAACATAATCCACTCCGGGTTTATTTAGCAAATTCAACTTCCCAAATACGGTCCAAGGGGGAAGAATAGGGATTCACATCCGAATCGATACTGGAAGAATCGATCACCTTGGAATTGTAAGCATACAGAACCTCACGCTGATAGACAGGCAGCTCGATCGCCAGATCCAGGACCAGGCTCATGCACTCCTTATACAGCTCTGTACGGGTATTCTGATCATTGGTAGAACGAGCGTCATCGATCAGATCACTCAGATCGTCCAGAATGTTCATTTCCTCAGCAGAACCGCTGGTCTTCAGGTAGTTGTAGCCCCAAGCCAGGGTGCTGGTTGCGGAGGAATCCTTGTGGTAGACCTGGTACATATCCGGATCCAGAGCAGAGGACCAGGCAGCAGCCCAGACCGCCAGAGAACCGGTGTTGATCTTGGTCAGCGCCTGAGAATCACAAACGACCTCTACTTCCCAACCCAGATCATTCAGCATTGCTGCTGCATCACGGAACACCTTGTAGGTGGGGTGATCCTGCAGGCTGGAGCCTGCAATGGTAAAGGTAACGCTCAGCTGGCTGTCGCCCTCGCTGACACCGGCAAGCTGCATGTACTTTTCGATATTGGTGATAGCCACATCCTCGCTCCAGGTGCCCATCTGGGGATAATCGTGGCCGTTATCGGTAGCATCAGCACCCTTGGGGTATGCCCAGCTGACTGTGGACATATTCCAGAAGATCTGCTCGGCGGTACCGGCACGGTAGTAGTCCAATGCCAGGGAGGTGTTCATGGCACACAT
>CAYLNV010000212.1:0-2646 GCA_964385085.1 uncultured Oscillospiraceae bacterium | reverse complement strand
GGCAAGAAAACCACTCCACCGCTGACGCGGTCCCCCTCTCCTTTCAGGAGAGGCATTTCGGTGGGAGTCAGCCAGCGCCCTACAGTTACGATTGGTAACCGTTAATGCGCAGCATATTCTTAATGTTATACTGTAAAGTCAAAATCCCGGGCGGTGATTTCCTGGGTGTTTGCCATACGGATGGTAACGGTGCAATGGTAGTTACCGGAGGCTAAAGCATCCAGGTCGATCGCACCCCATTTATTGGGAGTTGTTTCCGTAACGAACAACTGCATATCGAAGGTTCTTCTTTCGGAACGATTAGGGTGGTAAAGCTTTGCCTGCTGAACGGTTTGACCGGCCTCGTCGGTAATGGTCAGGGTAATGGCATGCATATGCTTGTTGGTAGTAAGCGTTCCGGAAAGGATGTTATCTTTGCTAAGCTGTGTTTCAGAATCAGTAACCAAAGGCTCAGCAGCAGCTTCTACAGAAGCATCCACCAGTTCCTGACAGGTTACAGGAATATAATTTTCTCTGATCAAATCAGAAAATGTATATTTTTTATCAATGCCGCAGAAATCGTAGACGGTCTCGCCAAGCTCTTCGCTTTCAAAGGTCGTGCCAAAAACTGTACTGGTAGATTCCAAAAAGGTAATATAGCTACTGGCAGGGTCGATGGTACCATCTTCTTTATATTCCACATATACATCAACGACCATACGGGTATGGTTTCTTCCGCCGGTAACACGAACGATCGCATCACCCTTTTGTGCCTGAGCATAGGCTTCATAGATCGTCTCTCTGCCGTTTTCCACCACCACTTCACCGGTTATATCCATACTGTCGCCTTCAATATCCAGGATGTAGTCCCCAACCGGAATGACGCCATATTTCTGGAACATTTGGGCAGTCCTGCCTGCGGTGCAGGTGTCGCTGACCAATGTCCATGCCTGCAGAACTGCAGAAGAGCAGTCCATACCAATGCGGCGAAGCTTATCTGTGGTGTCGACCTTCTCAGATTGAATACCGGAAACGGTATAAATACCCTTTTCGTCCGGCTCACCGACTGCGTAATCCAAAAAAGCCTCGGTGGTGCTGTATGCATAAGAATAAGGGATGCCTCTATAGAGCTTTCCGGCTTCCACACGGAATGTTGTACCGCCTTCGTACCAAGTAATGTCCTCAGTGGATCTCCAAAGAATTGTCATTGCGTTACGCATATACTGCTCAACCGTATCCCGGCGCTGGGCAAGGATCTTTTCCTCTTCGGTCAGTTCCCGTTCGGTGGTTTCAATGGCTTCGGTGGTTGCTTCGGTAGTTTCCTGCTCTACCGGCTTTTTACCGCAGCCCACAATGCCAAAAAGCAGCAGCATTGCCAAAAGGAAGGAAATAATACGGGTCGTCATTTTCATTTGATACCGCTCCAATCTATTTTTTCAATAATACTATATCGTACACAAACAGAAATGACAATTGACAATTCTGGTATTTATATGTATAATCCTGCTATCATTCAAAATGAGGTGTTGTACCTATGCAATCAACCTATCAAAAGCTCCGCTACACCACCGGCTACGGTGTCCGGCTGAATCACACAATGGGTGTTTCTGCCGAGGCGTCCACACTGGGTTTTCCTCACACCACGCCGGAATTTATGCTTTATTACTTTATTCACGGAACGGGAAATATCAAGATCGAGGGCAGAAGCTATGAGATCGGCGAAGGCGATATGATCCTGCTTAATCCCACTGAGATATTTCACTGCAGCATAGACAGCAGTAAATACCACGAGCGCTTTGTGCTGCATATTGATGATACCGTTATGCAGAATTTCCCCTACGACTGCCATGAGCTGCTAAATACCTTCTATAAGCGGCAAAAGGGCTACGGAAACCATATTTCCGCGCAAACGGTTGCAGCAAATGGACTGGACACACTGGTGCAAAGCATCTATCAGCACATCCAGGGCAATGAACCTGTCAACACGGCTATGGTAATTTGCAAGACGATCGAGCTGTTGGCACAGCTAAATTTACTGCTGACAGATCTGTCTGCGATCACCAAGCCTCCCACCTACGAAAATAAACTGATCCACAGTGTCCTTCATTATCTGAATGGGCATTTTCAGGAGGATATCAGCATTTCCACGGTTTCGCAAAAATTTAACATTGACAAGTCCTACCTGTCCCATCTTTTTAAGGCAAATGTGGGCACATCCCTTTGGAATTATGTGATTTTCCGCCGTATCAACTATTTCAACAATTTGATCACGCAAAACTATTCCATAGAAGAAGCCTGCCATCTGGCTGGGTTTCAGAATTACTCCAATTTCTACCGGCTGTATAAAAAGCATATGGATCTGACACCACAGCAATTTAAGCAGCAGCACAAGCCTTAACAGGTACAATTGCGTTTGATCCGAAACGACACGAATTGGCTGTAAAGAAACCTGAAAATTTATTCAGAACATACATTCTTGCCAAAACCGTCAAATTTCTGTTTGACGCACTGTCGTGCGAATTGAAAATTGAAAGTTGAAAATTGAAAATTATGGTATTTCCTTTGGAAATGATTTTAATGTAGTATTCTGTAACAACTAAAACTTTATTTCCGGGTAGAGATGCTTCAACTTAATCCTTGCATCTGTGGTAGTGAAATGCCACGAAA
>CAYLNV010000211.1:0-2685 GCA_964385085.1 uncultured Oscillospiraceae bacterium | reverse complement strand
GTTCCCCGCCAAAGTGTTTCGTTGTGCTTGAAAATCGTCCGTTTCCTCAGGGGACAAGACAGAGAACCGTCCCCTGTCTTCCCATCATGAGATTGCCGGACTCGTCTACCAGTGCGATTACATCTCCCTGCAGGTTCGTTACATAGTAGAATGTGCCTTCATAAGTTTCATCTACAGGAACGTCAACGAAGTCCCCAAGTTCCTCGTCATAATATTCGTCTAACCCATAGTAGCGCAGATGATAATTGGCAGATAATGGTGTACCATTGGCATCGTAGGTAAATTCCATATATCCTTCGATATATAAACCGCCAAAATCTTCCCATATGTCTTGCCTGACAAGCGTATCCCCACTGTAATAATACTGAAAGGAAGCACCATAATTCTCACTGCTACGGGAAGTTCTTAACCCTTCCGCATTATAGGTAAACTCCCAATCGGTGCCATAGTTAGAAATAGAAGCAAGCTGTCTGCCGTGCTGCCAAGTGTAGGTATTATTGCCGTAGGTATACTTGTTGTAGGTAAGCATATTACCTACACCGTCATAGGTAATAGCTTTGCCGTCGTAGCTGGTTAGCAGGTCACGCCAGTTGCTATCACCATAGGTGTAAGTTATGGTATCTGTGGCTGTGCCCAATTCGCCAGTGGTATAGGCATATTCCTGCTTGCTCCGAATATTTCCTCCACCATCATAACTCCAAGTCCAGGTCTTGTTAGCCTTCTGGTTGTTTTCCCTGAGAAGTTGGTTTTGACTGTCGTAGACATAGCTGGTTGTGTGTGTGCCGTCACTTATGGAGAGAATATTACCGTTACCATCGTAGGTGTAGGTATAGGTAGCATCAAAACCGGCGGTATCTATGGTATGGGTTGCTACCTGGGTGGATGTGTTGCTTCCGTTTGGGACGAAGGTATAGCTGTCCGTTAAGACAACATCTTCTCCGTCCTTGGTCTGCTCCTGACTGACACGACCCAATCCATCATAGGTGTAGCTGGTGCTGGAATTATCCGTCTTTACCGAAGTGAGCCGGTTGTCTGTATCGTAAGTGTATTCAGTCTCCCGGGTCGTTCCGTTCAGGGTATCTACGATCTTTGTCAGATTGTTAAGCTGATCATATTCATAGCCAACGGAGTGGGAATAATCCGTTCCACTTTCTACGTACTTCATCATGCGGTCCGTGAAGTCATAGTAGTATGTAGTCTTGATACCGGTCTCGGAGTCCGTTACCGTCGCCAGTGCGCCGTTATTGTCGTACTGATACGCAACCGTTGCTCCGTCCTCGTAGGTCTGCTTGATAACACGACCTACATCATCATACTCATATTCTATACTATCGCCATTGCCATAGTCAAGAGTATTTAAGTAACGATTTCTGTCATTCGCAAGACAGAGAACCGTCCCCTGTCTTTTTAAACATTCACTTTAGGGGCTGTCCCATTCGTTTTGAGACAGCCCCCATTTATTTTATATTATTTACTTTTCTTGAAGAGATTTGTTTTCCGTTCCTCGCCTTTGATCAGGCGGACAATATTTCCACGGTGCATGAACACTGTCAGTGCGCCCATGAAGATACCGCACAGCATCACGACCAGGTCGTCATGATGAAGGACGACAAAGGCTATTGCAAATGCTGTTGCCGCAAGGACAGAACCGAGCGAAACATATTGGGTCAGGAAATATGCTATTGCAAAGACCGCCAGAATGATCAGTGCGATCCGCCAGTCTACCACCAGGGCAACAAACAGTCCACTCAGGATACCTTTTCCTCCCCGGAAGCCCAGCAATGCC
Organism: uncultured Oscillospiraceae bacterium; assembly: GCA_964385085.1. GTDB lineage: Bacteria > Bacillota > Clostridia > Oscillospirales > Oscillospiraceae > Faecousia. Next base: position 899 of record CAYLNV010000211.1, on the reverse strand, counting down.
GGAAAAATATGACCCAGCATTACGCCTAAGCCACCAATGGCTGCGCCGGTAATAAAATCAAGGTATGGCTGCAGCAGTAAACCGCCAGCCACACAGGCCAGTACCGCTTTTCCTGCGTCGATCAAAATCACGAAGGCAGATTTGCCACCACCGTAATTTCGGATGAAGTTTGTCAGACCTGCATTGCCGCTGCCATGGCTTCGCACATCGTCATGCATCAGCGCAGACATACAAACAGCACCATTGAGATTTCCCAGCATATAGCTGACCAGCACTGCGATCAAAATGGAGAGCCACATAATTACTCCTCCTTATCGCCCTTTTGACGAATGGTAATACGGATCGGTGTTCCCTGCAACCCAAAGACCTCACGGATCTGGTTTTCCAGATACCGCTGGTAAGAGAAATGGAACAGCCGGGCATCATTACAGAAAATTACGAAGTGGGGCGGCTTTGTGCCGGCCTGGGTCATATAATAGATCTTCAGGCGACGGCCCTTGTCACTGGGGGGCTGCACGCGAGCAGTGGCATCCGCCAGAACGCTATTGAGCTGACCGGTAGAGATCCGGCTGGTGTTCTGCTTGTGGACTTCCTGGATCACCTGAAACAGCTTGTCCACTCTTGAACCGGTCAGGGCAGACAGGAACACCACAGGCGCATAGAGCATATAGCTCAGCCCGTTGCGCACGTCTGCTTCCTTATCACGCATGGTGTTGGTTTCCTTGTTCTCCACAGCGTCCCACTTGTTGACCACAATGATCGCCGCTTTTCCGGCCTCATGGACCAGACCTGCGATCTTGGTATCCTGCTCCGTAACGCCGTCATTGGCATCGATCAGGATCAGGCATACATCTGAACGCTCGATGGCATTGATGGTGCGCATATTGGAGTACCGCTCG
>CAYLNV010000210.1:0-2732 GCA_964385085.1 uncultured Oscillospiraceae bacterium | reverse complement strand
CTGGTGGCAGCAGCTCTTCGGTGAGAGCGAGGGCAAGGACGGCAAGGGCATTTTCCCGGTAACTGCCGAGTTTACCGCTGACCTGCACTCTTTGGGCCAGATGATCCAGCAGGGTGAGCGCAACCTCTTTGAGACCATGGTCCGTTTCGATGCGCCGGAAGCAAAAATGACCATTGGCGGCGATTATAAGAATCTGGACGGATTGAACTATCTGGAAGGCAGAACGCTGGATTTCGTGGACGAAAAGGCATACCTTGGCACGCTGGCTGCCCATGTGGACGGCAACGTGCCGGTGATCACCATGGATATGGGCGCGCTTAACAACGAAAAGCTGGGTGAGATCTTCTATTTCTTTGAGCTGGCCTGCGGTGTTTCCGCCTATATGCTGGGGGTCAATCCCTTCAACCAGCCCGGTGTGGAGTTCTATAAGCGCAATATGTTCCAGCTTTTGGGAAAGCCCGGTTATGAAACATAAGGCAACGCTAAAATAATTTCCTAAAATCTGCAATTAGGTGTTGCAAAAAGGCCGGGTAACTGGTAGAATTATAGTACAGCATAAAGCTGGACAGCAAAGGAGGAATTTTCCGATGATTCAAGTGATTATGGGCCTGAAGGGCTCCGGCAAGACAAAAAAGCTGATCGACGCTATCAACGAAGCAGTGGCCAACGCACAGGGCGATGTGGTCTGCATCGAATATGGCAAGAAGCTTACTTATGATATTAACTATCGTGTTCGCTTGGTGGACTCCAAGGAATACGGCATCAATAGCCTGGATAAGCTGAAGGGTCTGCTGAGCGGCCTGCATGCAGGTAACTTCGATATCACCAATGTTTATATCGACAACCTGTATAAGACCATTGGCAATGACCGTGCTGCCGGTGAGGATTTCATCTTGTGGTGCGCTGATTTTGCAGAGGCCAACAACATGAACATCACCATCACCGTGTCTGACGATCCCGCCGGTGCTTCCGAGGAAGTTAAGAAGTATCTGTAAGAAAAGCTTAAAAGTGGCTGTAAAAAAACGCATATTTTTCCAAGGTGAATGAAAAGGTTTGGGAGGTAGCTCAAAAATTGAGCTACCTCCCTCATTTTATCAAATTTCTGTTGACGGTGTGTTGCACCGCCTCAGAGCCTCCCTCACCTGGAGGGAGGGGGGCCGCGTCAGCGGTGGATGGATAATCGCCCAGCAGGGCGATATGCCGCGTTACGGCACAGAATCCCCCAGTCAGAAATCAAAGATTTCTGCCAGCCCCCTTTAGGCAAGGGGGCCATTGGTGGAAAGCCATAAGCCCTACAATAGCACCATCTTGAGTCATTGTAGGGGCGGCTATCAGCCGCCCGCGGGTGTTCAATGAACACCCCTACATCCGCAGGATGTAGACAATTGCATAGTTTTATCATTTTGCAACGCGCCCTTGTAATGCATATTCTGAATAAATTTTCAGGTTTCTTTACAGCCCCTTTTTTAATGCAAAATGAATGTGTCTGTAAATGCGTATATCTGTCAATTTTTATTTCCCTATTTCCTTTTGGGGAAAAATATGTTAAAATCAAGAAAACCATAGAAACAGAGGTAAAAGCTATGAATGAGATTAAAGCCATTGTTTGCGGTGCAAACGGTGCAATGGGACAGTTGGTGCTTGCCCGGCTGGGAAATGAAGCTGTAGGTCTTGTGAGTGCAGACGGTGAAAACAATGTGCCCAGGACCTTTGAGGAAATGGGCAATGTGGAAGCAGATGTGGTCATTGACTTTTCTCACCACAGTGCAGCAAAGGCAGTAACCGACTATGTGAAGGCAAAGGGCTGCGCCCTTGTCATGTGTACCACCGGACACACACCGGAAGAAAAGGAGCTGATCCTTGACGCGGCAAAGGTCGTTCCGGTGTTCTACTCCGGCAACATGAGCCTTGGTATTGCGGTGCTGTGCCGTCTGGCAAAGCAGGCCGCCCAGAGCTTCCCCGATGCAGATATTGAGATCGTAGAGGTCCACCACAACCGGAAGGTGGACGCACCCAGCGGCACTGCCCGGATGCTCTTTGAAGCGGTGAAGGAAGCAAGACCCACTGCCACCGCGGCCTGCGGCAGAGCCGGTGAGGGCAAGCGGGAGAAGAAGGAAGTGGGGATCGCCTCCTTGCGCATGGGCAATGTGGTCGGGATCCATGAGGTCCATATCGCCACCCATTCCCAGACCCTGACCCTGCGCCATGAAGCCCATGACCGGGGAATGTTTGCAGACGGCGCTGTGGATGCCGCCCGGTTCTTAACCGGAAAAAAGCCGGGCCTTTACAATATGCAGGACCTGCTGGCAGAAGCGTAATATATTTTTCTCTCTTGCAAATACTAGCCTTACAAACCTGAAGGAGGAAAGGCTATGTCAAAAGAGGAGAGAGAAAAACAGCAGCCGGTGCCTTGGGAAATGACCGACCCAAAGCCTCCGGTGATCCGGTCCGGTCATATGGAAAACCGCACACAAAGCTAAATAGCAGGAGCGTATGGGTCGTGTCCTTAACGGTACGACCTATACGCTCCTGTTTTTTAATCCAGCAAATAATGGACCTGGTGGACCAGCTTGCCGTCTTCATAGTAGAGCCGGGGGACCCGGCGGCTGATCGAGCAGATCAATTCGTAGTTAAAGGAATCTGCTGATTCTGCGATTTGCTCCACTGAGATGGTTTCCCCGCCGCTTCTGCCGATGAGGATCACATCGTCATTCAGAGCCGCGTCGGGAATG
>CAYLNV010000209.1:0-2765 GCA_964385085.1 uncultured Oscillospiraceae bacterium | reverse complement strand
CATTTCTGTGCCGCTGATCGTGCTGGTCCTGATCTTCCGCAAGAAGATCATGGCCGGTGTGTCCAGAGGAGGTATGAAGGGATGAAATACAGAATCATCGCCCTGGTGCTGGTGCTCGCAATGGTCCTTTCCGGCTGCCACGGCTCAGAGGAAAAGGAAGCCTTTACCGTTCCTGACAGCTTTGATACCTCCCGGCAATATGAGATCAGCTTTTGGGCGAAGAACGATACCAATATGACCCAGGTGAATATTTACAAGCAGGCTATTGAGGATTTTCAGGCGCTGTATCCCAACATTACAGTCAATCTGCGTCTGTATACCGATTATGGCAGGATCTATAATGATGTGATCACCAATATTGCCACCAATACCACACCCAATGTGTGTATTACTTACCCGGACCATATTGCAACCTATATGACAGGCAGCAATGTGGTGGTGCCGCTGGATGGCCTGTTTGCAGATAAGCAGTACGGTCTTGGCGGCAGCGAATTGCTGTTTGACGGACCGACCCAGGACGAGATCATCTCTCAGTTTTTGGGGGAGTGCATGATCAACGGGCAGCACTATGCCATTCCCTATATGCGCTCCACGGAGGCATGTTATGTAAACAAGACCTATGTGGAAGCCCTGGGCTACACTTTGCCGGAGACCCTGACCTGGGACTTTGTCTGGGAGGTATCCCAGGCGGCCATGGCCAAGGATGAAAATGGAATGTTCCTGGTCAACGGGCAAAATGTGATGATCCCCTTTATGTATAAGTCTACGGACAATATGATGATCCAGATGCTCCGCCAGCAAAATGGCGGATACTCCACTCAAAACGGTGAGATCCAGATCTTTAATGACACCACAAAGGAAATTCTGCTGGATATCCGGGACGGTGCTGCTACAGGTGCGTTTAATACCTTCAAAAGCGTCGGCTATCCTGCCAATTTCCTGAATGCAGGTCAGTGTATTTTCGCAGTAGACTCTACAGCCGGTGCGACATGGATGGGTTCTGACGCGCCGCTGATCGATATTGCCGAGGAAAACCTGGTGCAGTTTGAAACGGTGGTCATGACCATTCCCCAATACAATACGGAGAATCCCCAGATGATCTCCCAGGGTCCGTCCATCTGCGTGTTCAACAAGGAAGATCCCCAGGAGGTGTTGGCAAGCTGGCTCTTTGCCCAGTATATGATCACCAACGATGTTCAGATAGCCTACTCCCAAACGGAGGGCTATGTGCCGGTTACATCCAAGGCGCAGGATTCTCAGGAATATCAGGATTATCTGAGCCGGGGCGGCGAGGATAACGACTTTTATTATGATATTAAAATAAAGGCCGCCCAGCTATTGCTGGACAATGTGGAGCACACCTTTGTAACACCGGTGTTTAATGGCTCTGCATCCTTGCGGGATGCGGCGGGACAAATGATCGAAAATGTCCGAAAATCTACGCGTCGGGGCGAAACGGTGGACGATGCATATATGCAGACGCTGTTTTCGGATATGATCTCCCTGTATCGCCTGGACCAGGTGGGGGGAAATAACGGCCTGACCGGCAAGGCAAGTCTGGGGGCGCTGCCCCGGGAGTCGGCTTTGCTGCTGTGGTCTCTGGGGGGCATTTGGCTCCTGATGGGAATTTATGCGGCAGCCACCTTGGGAAAGAAAAAAGAAAAAAACAAGAAAACCTATTGATTATTTGCATTTTTGCGTTATAATGACCTTGTTAAAACCGTAAGAAACCCCACCCGTGTTATCAAAAAGGAGAATGAACATGAAAAAAATTCTTGCAATCCTGTTGGCGCTGGTCATGCTGCTGAGCTTTGCAGCCTGTGGCGCAAACAACGACGAGACCACCGCTGACACCACTGCCGATACCACCGCTACTGTGGACGCGACCTTCGGCCTGGAAGAGACTCTTCCCCCTGAAGTAACTGCAGATACTACCGAGACCGTTGAGGTCATGACACACGCTGAGTTCGTGGCTGCTGAGGAAGATGCACCTGTTGCCATTGAGGCTTATGTTCAGGCAACACAGGGCTGGTGGCAGGATGCCATCGTCATTTATGCACAGGACAATGACGGCGGCTATTTCCTGTACAACACCGTCTGCTCCGAGGAGGATGCTGAAAAGCTGGTCCCCGGCACCAAGATCCGCGTAACCGGCTTCAAGACTATCTGGGATGGCCTGCATGAGATCATGGAAGGCTCTCTGGAGATCCTGGAGGACGGCGATACTTACATTGCTGAGCCTGTGGATCTGACTGAGAAGCTGGGCACAGACGAACTGGTCAACTACCAGAACGTGCTGGCTTCCTTCAAGGGTCTGACCATTGAGAAGATCGAGCCTAAGAACGGTGAGTTCGGTGATGACATTTACGTTACCGCTTCTCTGGACGGCAACTCCTACAGCTTCTGCGTAGAAGTTTATCTGACCGGCACTGAGACCGATGTTTACAAGGCTGTTTCCGAGCTGGAGACCGGTGATGTTGTGGATATCGAGGGCTTCCTGTACTGGTATGCAGATGCCATGAACCCCCACATTACTGCAATTACCACTGCTGAGTAAGAAAACACCAAAGACCCCGCCATCCGGCGGGGTCTTTTTCAGAAAACTTTCGGGAAATATTGGAAAAGACTTGCAAGATTCCGTTGCAGATGGTAAAATATGCTTGTTAATTTCGCAATATTCATTGGAAGAAGTAAAACATTAGGAGGAACATCATGACTGCCAGTGAAAAGAAGCAACTGCAAATCACTGCCTGCAAGGTCCGTAT
>CAYLNV010000208.1:0-2775 GCA_964385085.1 uncultured Oscillospiraceae bacterium | reverse complement strand
CAATATCGGTCAGGGCAGGATCGATGAGATCTTGTCCCTGAAAAGTGCAGACCGCCGTGAGATATTTGAGGAGGCGGCCGGTATTTCCAAGTATCGCCACCGCAAGGAAGAGACCGAGCGGAAGCTGCAGCATACAGAGGACAACCTGATGCGCATTGGCGATAAGGTGTCGGAGCTGGAACTGCAGCTAGAGCCTTTGAAAAATCAGTCTGAAAAGGCGATCAAGTATCTGGAACTGAAGGACGAATTGCAGGGTGTCGAGGTGGCCGTATGGCTGGACCGGCTGGATAAGCTGTCTGCGGATGCCAAGAAGGCAGAGGAGGACTTTGCTTCTGCGTCCTTCGTGCTGCAGCAGGCCCATGACGATCTGGATAACCTGTACGAGCGCTCCGAAAATCTGGGCGCAGACCTGCGCTCTCAGGACGAGGAGCTGGAAAATGTCCGCGTGAAGGTCAGTATGCTGGAGGGTGTCTACCAGCAGCTTGAAGGACAGATCGCAGTTCTGCGCGGCAACATCGAAAATAACAACGGCAATATCGCCCGGATCGAAAATGAGCTTCAGGGCGCAGACGACCGCAGCGGCGGCATCACTGCCCAGATGGAGCAGGCCGAGAGCCGTATCCATCAGATCCAGTCAGAGCTGGAGGGAAAGAGGAAAGCGCTTTCTGACCTGCAGCAAAAGCTGGCAGCTATGACCAGCTCTGCCCAGGGTATGACCCGGCAGTTTTTGGAGCTGAGGACCAAGGAAAGCGAATTGACCGCAGATCTGGCAGGTCGGGAAGCGGATATCCGCGGTTTGGAGACCAGCCTGCAGGAAAACGGGGAACGGGCAGGCCAACTGGAAGCGGACCTGCGCTCCGGTGATGATCGCTGTCAGGCAGCCCAAAAGGAACTGGACGGTTGCCGTAAGGCACTGAAAGAGGCACAGGATGAAGTAACCGCCGCAAGCAATACCATTTCCGGTTACACCCTGCGCCAGACCAATCGCACCCAAAAGCGGGACGAGCTGTCCGGACAGCTAAGAGAACTGACATCCAGACTGGACAGCGTCCAGGCAAAGACCAGAGTGTTCCGCGCAATGGAGCGGGACTACGAAAGCTATCAAAAATCCGTGCGCATGGTCATGCAGGAGGCCCAGCGGGGCGCTTTGCGGAATGTCCACGGCCCGGTCTCCCGGCTGATCCGCACAGAGGACGATTATACGGTAGCCATTGAGATCGCTCTGGGCGGTGCTATGCAGCAGATCGTTGTGGACAACGAAGCCGACGGCAAGGCAGGCATTTCTTTCCTGAAGCGTACCGGCGGCGGACGTGCCACATTCCTGCCTATTTCCGTTATTCAGGGAAAACCGCTGAAAGAAACAGGCTTGGATAATTGCCACGGCTTTGTGGGCATTGCCTCTGAGCTTGTGAAATGCGATAAGGCCTATCGCGGGATCGTGGAGAACCTGCTGGGCAGGATCGTGATCGTTGAGAATATCGACAATGCCATTTCCATGGCAAGAAAATATGCGAACCGCTTTAAGATCGTTACATTGGACGGTCAGGTGGTGAACCCCGGCGGTTCTATGACCGGCGGCAGCGTGAATAAGGAAGCCGGTATTCTGAGCCGGGCAAACGAGCTGGAAAAGCTGACCGCTCAGGAAAAGGAACTGACGGAAAAGCTAAAAACAGTGGAAACAGATCTGCAGGAAGCCCAGCGCTCTGTGGATCAGGTGGAATTCCAGATGAAGGCCGCCTCCGACCAGCTACGGCAGGCTCAGGATCAGGTCCTGCTGCTGCAGGGTCAGGAAAAGCAGCATGAAATTTTGCTGCAAGCCGTTACTGATGCGGTGGATTCTGCCCGTAAGGAGCTGGAAGTTCTGCAAAACCGGGAGAAGAACGACCGGGAGCGCTATGCAGCCCATCAGGCAAAGATCGAGGTCTACCAAGGGGAATTGATCCGTGTCCGTGGTGCGCTGGAGGCCTTGGAGGGCAGCCAGACCGAGGCAGAGGAAGCAACTGCCCGGATCACCCAGGAAATGACCCAACTGAAAACGGACGAGGCTGCGCTGGAAGCAGAAGCGGCCACAGCCCGCAACCACATTCTGGACCTGCAGCAGTTGCGCGCTGCTATGGAAGGCGACCGGGAAAAGAAGATCGCCCTGATCGACTCCATCCGTCAGGATACGCTGTCCCTGGAAGCGCAGATCGAAGCCCTTTTGAAGCGTCAGCAGGAAAATGCCGGTGATACGGATGCAATGCGCCAGGCCAGAGATGCTGCCCTTGCCAAGCGGGCAGAGACAGAAGCAGCAAAGACCCAGGCAGAACGGCAGGCACAGGAGAAGAACAAGGACATCCTGAACATGGAGCGTGCCTGCGCACTGCTGGAGAATAAAAAGGAAACCACAGCCATCGAGGAGCGCAACACCATTGACAAGCTGTGGGATACCTACGGCCTGACACCCAGCACTGCTGTGGAAAAGCGTGGACAGATCGAATCTGTGGCAGCGGGCAACCGCCGGATTGCAGAGCTGAAGCGAAAGATCGCAGGTCTTGGCACACCCAATCTGGGCGCCATCGAGGAATATGCCCGTGTCAATGAGCGGTATACTTACCTGACCGGACAGCGGGATGATGTGCTGGTGTCCAAAAAGGAGCTGGAGGGCATTATCCGGGATATCACCCAGGAAATGACCACCATCTTTGTTACTGAATTTGCCAAGATCAACGAGTTCTTCGGTCAGACCTTTGAGGAGATGTTCGGTGGCGGTAAGGGCCAGTTGCTTCTGGAAGA
>CAYLNV010000207.1:0-2784 GCA_964385085.1 uncultured Oscillospiraceae bacterium | reverse complement strand
CTGTACTTAAACGGCGGCTACATCCACGAATACCGTGGCGTGATCCTATAAAAAAACGGTACTGCTGCAAAATGCATTTTGCAACAGTACCGTTTCTTATTTTTAGTCTGCTACGATCTGGCGCAGGGCATCTGCCTCGGCAGGCAAGGTGGTGATCAGGCCATCGGGCATGAACTCCAAAAGGAGGAAGTGCTCCTTATCGTCAAGCTCCTTGGCATAGGACTTCCAGGCATCGATCGCATCGGCCAGAGGAAGCTTTACACCGTCCTTCCAGTTGTACACATGCAGATGATCAATGTAAGGCTTCAGCAGGCGGATATACTCCACATTATCTTCTACTGTCACACCATTGGGCTGCCAGTAGGTGCGGAAATAAGGAGAGTTAACAGCCTCCATCAGCTCCAGGGCATATTCCTTGGTCTCGGTAACAGTGCCTTTATGACATTCTGTGCAGATGATCACGCCTTCTTCCTCCGCGATCTTGGCAGCCTGGCGGGCCATACCGATCAGCTCCTGACGCCACTCGGGTGTCTGCTCATCCACTCTTGCCTTACCTGCCCAAATTCTGGCAATGTTAGTGCCCAGCTTCTTGGCAGCCTTCAGGTAACCACGCAGCTCCTCCATAGGGGTAATGCCCATACGGAAGTAAGTACCGTAGGAGCAGCAGGTAATGTCATACTTCTTCATTAGCTCTACCAGCTCATCCAGCCGAGCTTCGTCGGCATAGGGTGCGTGAACATCACTTCCCCACTCAATGTACTTAAGGCCCGCCTTTACCATTCCCTGCAGGATCTCCTCAGGGCTCAGGGGACGGAAGCTGACAGATACCAGACCAGTCTTATGCATGATAAAATTCCTCCTAGAATATATTTCCGTTTTCTCTGTATGTGCGCCAGATATTCTCGAAAAAGTCGTTGTTTTCCGGCAGGGGACGCACATCCCGCCAGTGAAACACACAGCCCGTTTCCGTTAGCTTGCCCTGTTGGACTTTATCCGCAAAGGCTCTGGGCTCACTTACGAACCGGAAACACTCCTCGAGACCTTCCCGAAGTGTGCCCTCTGCATTGGTGTAAAGGGCAGAACCCCGGGTCGCGCCTACAATTTTAGCATAATCTAGCATTGCAGTCAAGCAGAGAATCTGACACAGCAGTGCGTCCCGGTACTGATAAGCAACGAATGTCAGCTCCTTTTTACCCACACCGATGTTCATAGCTGCCAGATCTTCCTTTGTCTTTTCCAGTGCCTTCATCATTCTGTCAGGCTCCCGGATGGCAGCGCCGTCTACGCTCATACGGCGACGGATCTGGGCCAGGGCCTCCCTGGCATTGTTGGGTCTTTGCACTGCCGCTTCTGCAAATGCCTTGTGCTTTGCCACGGCTGTCTCCGCTATTCTCTCAAAACAGCCCTCATTTGCCAGGGCTCTTCCGTCCTGAGACAAGTATTGTGCCGCCCGCAAAGAGCCCACCTGACCGGAATTTAGAGCGCTGCCGCCGGGGCGGGAAATGCCGTGTGTACCGGCGCACTCACCCACTGCAAACAATCCGGGCACATTTGTCTGCCACCACAGGTCTACAGCGATACCGCCGTTATTGTGCTGGGCGCACAGGGCGATCCGGAGCATTTCCTGCTCCAATTCCAGCCCCTTACTGCGGTACAGCTCAATGGCCGGGGTGTTCATCAGCCGCAGCCGTTCAATGGGTGTGCCGAACAGCGCACCGGCTTTTTTCAGGTATGTATAAGCTTCCTCAGAAAGGCGCTCATAATCAATACTCTCCAAGCCAAAGGGATTGGACCGATAATCCAGGTACACCTTCCGACCCAAAATCGCCGTCTGGCGGTAGACCAGCAGATCGATGATGGATGAGCCATTCATCACCTTGCTGCTGTCAAAGGGCCATTGATAACCCTTTAAGAACACCATGGACAGTGCTTCATAGGGATCGTCGAAATAATCCAGCAGGAATTCTCTCTCCACACCCTCTGCATCCACACTGACGAACCGGGGCAGCACCTGCATATAAGTGCCGGAAACGTTCCATCGGGGATCGGTGGAGGCAAGGCCATACTGCCACTCGGTCAGATTCTGAAATTCTGCCCCTGCCAAAAGGGCCAGCGAGGAAGAACCGGTATGGCACTCCGGGAACACGCTGTCGGCATAAATGCCTGCAGGACCTCCCGTGGCCAGCACGATATCAGCAGTGCGAAACACCACGAAATCACCGGTCTTCTTTTCAAGACACACCAGACCGCAAACACCGGTATCATCCTTCAGGATCTCCACCGCGTACAATCCGTCATACACCGGAATGTCCAGCTTCTTTGCGTTGGCTTCCAGTGCCTCGGTCATGAATTTGGAGGTCAGCGGACCGGCAGAGGTCGCTCTTGCGAAGGGGTCATGGTCTGTTTTGTAGCCCACATATTCGCCGTAGCGGTTATGGGGGAAGGCCACACCCAGCTCGCACAGATTCAAAAAGCAGCGGCTGGACAGGGCCGCTTCACACAAAGCATTGTCCCCATCCACACTGCCGCCGGCAAACAGGTTGTTTGCCATTTGTGCCACACTGTCAGGGCTATCGCCCCCCAGACCCAGCTTATAATAGGTCTGCTTGTCGCTGCCGGTGTTCCGGGAAGTACCCATCCGGACACCCTCGGTAACGATGGCAACGCTTTTTTTGCCCAACTGCTTTACACGGCAGGCAGCATTATAGCCGGAAGCACCGGTGCCGATGACCAGCGCATCTACGGAAATGATCTGATAATCTTTCATAATGCCTCTCACAGGCG
>CAYLNV010000206.1:0-2784 GCA_964385085.1 uncultured Oscillospiraceae bacterium | reverse complement strand
AAGATGGGAACATTCTCTCAATATTACCACCCCCACACCATTGCCCGCTACGCAGAAATTGCGGACTATCTGGGCTTGGGTGTCAAGACCGATGAACAGAAGCTGGAAAAGCTCATTGAGGCTGTGGAACAGCTTAAGGAGAAGGTGGGCATCCGTAAGACCATTGCCGATTATGGCATTGACGAGCAGGATTTCCTGAACCGGCTGGACGACATGGTGGAACAGGCCTTCGATGACCAGTGCACCGGCGCAAATCCCCGGTATCCTCTGATGTCCGAGATCCGCCAGATGTACCTGAATGCCTTCTACGGAAACGCGCAATAACAAAAGAAAGGTGCTGCCTCATAAATCCTTTTGAGGCAGCACCTTTGGTATTTATTTGAATTTATTACACCTGGGAGAGCATACAGGTCTTTTCATAAGCCTGCAGAAGCCGCTCCTTCAGATTGGCAACATACATAATTTCTTCGGTATCGACCTTATCTTCCTCGGGAAAGTTTACAACAGGGATGGTGTCGTAAAGGTCGTTGATCATCTTCACATGGGACATAGCAGTGCTTGCGGTGCAAACAGGCTTTGTGCCGGTGCGGATATTTTCCAGGCAAGCCAGCACCTTCGTGGCGATACCGTCTGCCAAAGGCTCACCGTAATTTTTTACAGTGCCGTCCTTGAAATAAGCCATATAGCACTTATCTTCATAGCGGATCACAGCATTTTCAAATTCAAATTCCAGAATGTAGCCGGTGTTGCCTTCGTTGGCATGGGAGGTTGCGTAGTAAACAGGAACGCCGCCGGCGGTCATCTTCAAGGTAACGGTATCGAAGTTGGAAATGTCGTTGGCGCGGTAGCACTCAGCTTCCAGGATAGTGGGCATTGCGGAGGTGTTCATCTGGTCACCCAGCAGGAAGAAGGTGTTAAATACATAGTGGGCGCAGCCGTTTGCTGCAGGGGAGTCCAAAAGCATACGGCCGTCCTTGGTGGCGATCTGACCGGCATAGCCGCCGCCCCGGGCAAAGTATTCCTTCTTGCGGATGCCTGCCATAATGGACTTCATTTTAATAGGCTTTCCAAACACACCAGCCAGGATATCCTTCTTCAGGTTCAGGGTTGCGGGTGCGTATGCCATCTGGAAACCGATGGCAATGAATTTGCCGGTTCTTTCTTCTGCCTCCATCATTGCTTCCACATCCTTGACCATGGGAGCAGCAGGCTTTTCACAAAGCACATTGGTGCCGTGCTCAACACAGTAAATGCTCTGCTCTGTATGCATAAAGGAGGGAGAGCAGATGATCGCCATATCGGCGGTGTGCTCTTCGTAGAAAGCCTCCAAAGACCGATATACGGGCACACCTGCTGCGTTGATATCCTCTTCCATGGGAAGGGTTTTTCTGGCAACGATACCCTCAAAGGTGATTTCGGGATCGGTATTTGCCAGCAACAGCTTCAAAAAATGGATACCATAGCCACCGGGGCCAACCAGTAATACTTTCATAATTTTCCCTTTCCTTACAGTTCGGAGAGCATACACGCTTTTTGATAGGCTTCCTTGATCTTTCCCCGCAGTCCGTGGACATAGAGCTTGTCCTCCAGACGGACGATCTCTGCTTCCGGGAAGTTTGCCACAGGGATCTGCTTGTAAATATCGCCGATCATTTTCACGTGAGGCAGTGCGGTCTTTACAGTGCAGACAGGCTGTGTGCCATTTTCAATAGCATCAATACAGTGGAGGATCTTGTTGTCGTAGGAATCTTTGATCATTCCGTAATCCTTCACATCGCCGTCGTTGAAGACAGCATACAGATGCCCACCTTCCAGGTCAATTACGGCGTTTTCAAACTCATAATGCATATAGATTTCTGTCTTGACCTGAACGGCATGGGAGGTGGAAAAGTACACAGGCACATTGTCCCGGATAGTCAGCTTGAGACAGCAGGTATCGAAGTTAGTGATGTCATTTGCCCGATAGCACTCGCCCTGAACCAGAGTGGGGTTAGCGGCAGTATCCATTTCATCTCCCAGCAGGAACAGCATTTCCTGTACATAGTGGGCACAGGCATTGGCAACCGGGGAGTCCAGGATGATCTTGCCGTCCTTGGTGGCAATATTACCGGCATAACTGCCGCCGCGATGATAATAGGCAAAGTTTCTGGGGGCAGAAAACGTAGCTTTTGCAGAAACAGGCTTGCCGAAAACTCCCTTTAGAATATCCTGCTTCAGCTTCAGAATAACATTATTAAAGCAGCGCTGGTAGCCGATGGCAATGAATTTGCCGGTTTCCTTTTCCGCCTGGATCATCGCCTCTACATCTTCTACGGTAGGTGCAGCAGGCTTTTCGCAAATTACATTTGTTCCGTGCCGGACACAGAAAATGCTCTGCTCCCGGTGCAGGAAAGAGGGGGTAGAGATCACTGCCAGATCCGCAGTGTGCTCTGCGTAGAAATCCTCCAGTGTTTTGTAGCCATGGATACCGGCAGCAGCCAGCTCCTCCTGCATAGGGAAGGCGGATCTTGTAACGATGCCTTCGAAGACGATCCGTCCGCTTTGATGAAGTTCATACAGAGGATTCAGGAAATTCGCACCGTAACCATTTGCGCCTACCAATAAAACTTTCATGAGATGACTTCCTTTCCGCTTAGATTAAATTTTACTGTATAATTCTACTATAACTACCAAGGAATGTCAACGCGCTCAAGTGCTTTTTCTATGCACATTATGGATGATAAATTTCAGTTTGACGGTGTGTTGCACCGCCTCAGAGCCTCCCCTGTGTAAGGGGAGGTGGCT
>CAYLNV010000205.1:0-2798 GCA_964385085.1 uncultured Oscillospiraceae bacterium | reverse complement strand
TAAAGCCATCAATGGTCGCAACGGTTTCCGGAGCAGCATACTTGACCGCCAACGTTTCAGGCTTCTCCAAGGCAGCCTCTCTGCTCTCCACCGCATTGATCACATGCTTCTTGATCGCGGCAATGTCATTCTCGGTCAATGGACCCTCAAGCGCATAGACCTTTGCAGAACGGATCACAGGGCGCTCGCCCTGGGACAAGATCTGGATGCACTGGGCAGCCGAATCTGCACGCTGGTCAAACTGACCGGGCAGCGGCTCAACCGCAAACACGCAGGCATTGGGCACAGAGATTTCTTCCGTCGCAATGTCCAACTGGGGCTCGGAAAACACAGTTTTTACTGCATAATCAAAGAGTGCTTCGGAAATATTTTCAGCATCATAGCGGTTAAACAGCCGCACCTTGGTCAAGCCGCTGATCCCCAAAAGATTCACAGCTTCATTGTGCAGGGCTCTGGCCTCGTTATCAAGGCCCGCTCTTTTTTCTACAAATATTCTATATACCAATCTCAGTTCCTCCCGGCTTTCAGCGCCTTTGCACCAATATCGTGTCGGTAAAACGCATTATCAAAATGGATCTTATTTACCATTGCGTACGCACCGGAAATGGCAGCTTCCAATGTATCAGCAATGGCTGTAGCACCAAGGACACGGCCGCCATCGGTAACCAGCTTCCCGTCCTTGATCACCGCTCCGGCCACATACACACTGGGGGCGATCTCCTCAGGGATGGTCATTTCAAAGCCCTTTTCATAAGAAACCGGGTAACCCTTGGATGCCATAATAACGCAGCAGGCATTCTTATCAGCAAACTTCACTTCCGTTTCGGCAAGTGTTCCGTTGGTCGTTGCCTGCATGACGGTCAGCAGGTCGCTTTCCAGCAGAGGCAGTACCACCTGGGTCTCCGGATCGCCAAATCGGCAATTGTACTCAATGACCTTCGGGCCATTGGGTGTCAGCATTAAGCCGAAGTACAGGCATCCCTTAAATATACGGCCCTCTTCATTCATAGCGTTGATCGTAGGCAAGAAAATCGTCTGCATACAGATCTCTGCAATTTGGGCTGTGTAATAGGGGTTTGGTGCAACAGTGCCCATACCACCGGTGTTCAGACCCGTATCATTGTCCCCTGCCCGCTTATGATCCATAGAGGAAACCATGGGCTTGACACACTTGCCATCCGTGAAAGCCAGAACAGATACCTCAGGTCCTGTCAGGAATTCTTCGATCACGATCTGGTCGCCGCTCTTTCCGAACACCTTATCTGCCATCATGGAACGAACTGCTTCCTTCGCTTCCTCCCGCGTCTGGGCAATGATCACACCCTTACCCAGAGCAAGTCCGTCAGCCTTAATGACTGTGGGGATCGGAGCAGCATCCAAATAGGACAGTGCCGCTTCCATATCTGTGAATACTTCATATTCCGCAGTGGGAATACCGTACTTTTTCATCAGATTCTTGGAGAACACCTTACTGCCCTCAATAATTGCAGAATTCGCCCGAGGACCGAAGCATGGAATCCCCTTTTCTTCCAGCGCATCTACTGCACCGAGAACAAGCGGATCATCGGGTGCGACCACCGCATAGTCGATCCCGTTTTCACAGGCAAATTTTACGATATTCTCAATGTCCTTCGCACCGATATTGACACAGACAGCGTCCTTTTCCATGCCGCCGTTGCCCGGTAAAGCGAAGATCTCAGAAACAGCCTTATTTTCTTTTAACTTCTTGATAATTGCGTGCTCACGACCACCGCTGCCAACAACCATTATTTTCATAAATAAGATCTCCCTTAGTGGTGGAATAATCTCATACCGGTAAAGGCCATAACGATTCCGCGCTTGTTGCACTCCTCAATGACCAGATCATCCCGGATAGAGCCGCCGGGCTCAGCAATGTACTTAACACCGGAAGCAGCGGCACGCTTTATATTGTCGCTGAAGGGGAAGAATGCATCGCTGCCCAGTGCCACATTTTGACGGGTAGACAGAAATGCCTTCTTCTCTTCCTCAGTCAGACGCTCAGGCTGCGTTGTGAAGTAGTTCTGCCAGATACCGTCTGCGCAAACATCTTCCTCATTGCCGTTGATGTAGCCATCGATCACATTGTCCCGGTTGGGGCGACCCAGGTCCTCACGGAAGGGCAATGCAAGGGTCTTGGGGTGCTGACGCAGGAACCAGGTATCTGCCTTAGAGCCAGCCAGTCTGGTGCAGTGGATCCTGGACTGCTGACCGGCACCGACGCCGATCGCCTGCCCGTCAACTGCGTAGCACACAGAGTTGGACTGGGTGTACTTCAGCGTGATCAGCGCAACGATCAGATCGATCTTTGCGCTCTCAGGCAGGTCCTTGCTGTCGGTAACGATATTGCCAAGCAGTTCTTCACCGATCTTGAAATTGTTCCGGCCCTGCTGAAAGGTAATGCCGTATACCTGCTTATTTTCAGCCTCAGCAGGTACATAGTCAGGATCGATAGCAACCACATTGTAGCTACCCTTACGCTTGGTCTTCAGGATCTGCAACGCTTCCTCGGTGTAACCGGGTGCAATAACACCGTCGGAAACCTCACGGGCAATAAGCTTTGCGGTCAGTGCATCACAGGTGTCAGAAAGTGCCACCCAGTCGCCAAAGGAACACATACGGTCGGTACCGCGGGCGCGGGCATATGCACAAGCAAGAGGATTTTCATCCAGTTCGGGAATATCATCCACAAAGCAAGCCTTCTTAAGGTCGTCAGACAAAGGCTTGCCAACCGCAGCAGAGGTAGGAGAAACATGCTTAAAGGAGGTTGCTGCAACCAT
>CAYLNV010000204.1:0-2822 GCA_964385085.1 uncultured Oscillospiraceae bacterium | reverse complement strand
GTTGAGCCTGCCGGCTCTCCCCTGCTGAGCCGGGGCATTGCAGGCAAGCACGGCCTTCAGGGCATTGGCGCAAATTTTGTTCCGTCCATTCTGGATACCAACATTTACGACCAGGTCCTGACCGTTACGGAAGAAGAAGCCTATGCAGCCGCCCGTCTGGCAGGGAAAGCAGAGGGTGTTCTGGTCGGGATCTCCTCCGGTGCTGTGCTGCACGGGGCGATCCAACTGGCAAAGCTGCCGGAAAACGCAGGAAAGACCATCGTTGCCCTCCTGCCGGACACCGGCGAACGCTACCTGTCCACCCCTATGTTCCATGAAGAGATCTGAACATTCCCTTAGGGGATATTCATAGATGATATGCCGCCGAGCTTTCGGCTGAAGGAGGAATTATTATGGACCCCATTTATGTAACCGGACACCGAAATCCGGATACGGACTCCATCGTGGCCGCTATGGCCTATGCCGCTCTACGTAATGCTGTGGGCGACCGGGAGTATGAGCCTGCCTGCCTTGGTCATGTTTCTGACGAAACGCAGATCGTACTTGACCGCTTCGGCTTCCAGCCTCCCAAGCGTATTCACAATATGTTCACCCAGGTTCGGGATCTGGAGTTTGATACGCCGCCCCTGCTTAGCGCCGCTGTTACCGTAGGTACTGCCTGGAATATTCTTCAGGAGGAGAAGAACATCTCCGCTGTGCCTGTTGCCAACGAGGACGGAACGCTGTTCGGTATGCTGTCCCGGGAAAATGTGGCAAGCTACAATATGTCGCAGGTCTCCTCCGGCTATTTGGATGCTGTACCCCTTTTCAATGTGCTGTCAGTGCTGGATGGGCGCATCCTCAACGATGCCGGTGAAAACACAGATATGATCTCCGGTGAGGTTACTGTGGCACTGCCCCAATCCCAAACCAATCTGCTGTTTAACGATCCTGAGTCCATCGTCATCTGCGGAGACCAGCCGGATATGATCAGGCGGGCATTGGAAATGAATGTAAACTGCCTGGTGCTGTGTCAGGCAGAGCTGTCTTGCGAGCTTCAGCAGCTACCCACCACCACCTGTATCATCACCACCCCATTTGACGCTTACCGCACGGTTCGGCTGATCTTCCAGTCTGCACCTGTGGGGCGCATCTGCCGCACAGCGGATCTGACCTGCTTCCATTTGGATGACCGGGTGGATGAGGTGCGGGAAAAGGTACTGAAATTCCGCGACCCCTGCTATCCCATTTTGGACGAGAACGAAAAGGTCGTAGGTGTGCTGACGCGGTATCACCTGCTGCGTCCCCGCCGCAAACGGGTCGTACTGGTGGACCACAATGAGATCGCCCAGTCCGTTCCCGGTCTGGAGGAAGCAGATATTCTGGAGATCATTGACCATCACCGTTTGGCGGACATTCAGACCAACAATCCCATCTATGTACGTAACGAGCCTGTGGGCTCTACCAACACCATCATTGCCAGCATGTTTCAGGACCGGGGTCTTATGCCATCGGCAAAAATGGCAGGTATGATGGCAGCAGCGATCATCTCCGATACCGTTATGTTCAAATCTCCCACCTGCACAGAGCGGGATATCCGCACGGCTGAGCGCATGGCACGGATCGCAAACATATCCCTGGAAGAATTGGGCAAGGATATCTTCTCCGCCTCTGTGGGCAATAAGTCCGCTCAGGATCTGCTCCTTTCGGATTACAAGGAGTTCCACATTGCCGGCCACGACCTGGCAGTGGCGCAGATCACCTGCGTGGACAGCCCCAAGATGCTTGAGCGCAAGGATGAGTTTTTACAGCTTATGGATCAGCTTGCAAAGGAAAAGGGCTTCTCCATGGTGATCCTGATGCTTACGGATGTGCTGCTGGAGGGCACGCAACTGATCTATATCGGAAACGACGAGATCATCCAGCAGGCCTTTAATATCCAGCCTAAGGAAAACACCGTATTTCTGCCGCAAATTATGAGCCGGAAAAAGCAAGTCATTCCTATGCTCTCTGCCCTGTGGGGCTAAACGACACGAAGGGCCCGTTGCACAATGCAACGGGCCTTTCCTGCTATCAAATTTCTGTTTATCGAATAGTAGGGGAGGCTATTAGCCTCCCGCGGGCGGCAGATTGCCGCCCCTACATTAAAATCATTTCCAAAGGAAATACCATAATTTTCAATTTTCACCTTTCAATTTTCAATTCGCACGACAGTGCGTCAAACAGAAATTTGACAGTTTATAACAAGTAAGAGCGCGTTCAAGCGAACGCGCTCTTGGTATTTTAATCTTCAATTCTGCGGATGTCCGCGCCCAAGGCTGTAAGCTTCTCAACGATCCGCTCATAGCCGCGCTCAATGAAGTGGATATTCTCCACCTGGGTCGTTCCCTCCGCCACAAGGCCTGCGATCACAAGCGCCGCACCTGCCCGCAGATCATGGGCCCGAACCTTAGCGCCCTTCAGCCCTTTGTGCCCGGTAACGATAGCAGTCTTGCCGTTGATCAAAATATCTGCGCCCATGCTGGTCAGCTCCGAGCAATATCCAAAGAAGCGGGTCTCGTAGACGCTCTCTGTCAGGCGGCTGATACCCTCAGCCACGGTCATACATACGCAGATCTGCGCCTGCATATCTGTGGGGAAGCCGGGATAGGGACGGGTCTTGACCGTAGTATGCCGCAGCCTTCCGTCTGACTGGACACGGATGGCATCGTCATAGTTAATAAACTTTGCACCCATTTCCTGCAGCTTGGAGGTAATGCAGTCCATATGCTTGGGGATCACATTCTGCACCCTAACCCTAACCCCTAACCCTAACCCTAACCCTAACCCTGACCCTAGCCCTA
>CAYLNV010000203.1:0-2840 GCA_964385085.1 uncultured Oscillospiraceae bacterium | reverse complement strand
GTTATACCGACGGAAGGACCAGGGGTCGCCATATTTGGACCAGTCGTCTGCCTGCTCCTTCTGGCTGCCGTGCTCGTCGAAGCCTTGCTTGAACAGGCCGAACTTATAGCGCAGACCGTAGCCGGACAGAGGAATGTCGGTGCTGGCGGCAGAGTCCAGGAAGCAGGCAGCCAGTCTGCCCAGACCGCCATTGCCCAGGGCTGCATCCTCAATGTCCTCCAGTACAGCAAGGTCCACACCCTGCTCGGCAAACAGCTGCTTCATCTCATCCAGGATTCCCAAATTATACAAATTGGAGTATACCAGCCGGCCGATCAAATATTCAGCGGAGATGTAGTATGCCTTCCTCTGGTGCAAACGGGCCCGCTTGGAGTTGCTCCAGTTGTCTGCAATGGCCATCATCACCGCCTGGCCAAGAGCTTCGTGCAGCTCCTGGGGCGTGGCCTCCTGCAAGGATACATCGTAAGTGTACTTCAGCTGAGCTTCCGTCCATTTCAGGATGTTCAGACAATTATATTGCATCGTTTCATTCTCCATTCTCAGCCAGACGGTCATAAAGAGCGGTCAGGCTTTTTAATTTATTTGCAAGGGCGTCGGTCAGAAGTCCGTCCGCAGCCCGCCAGGTCCAGTTGCTGCCTGTCTGTGTGCCAGGGAAATTCATTCTTCCTTCACTGCCCAGCTCCAGAGGGTCTTGCATTTGTATCATGCAAAGGTCGGATACGGTAGACATGGCGGTACGGATCACACCCCACACAGGACCTTCCTCCGGGGTCAGGCGCATATACCGGTCGGCATACTGCCGGGCCTTTTCCGGTAAGGAATCCAGCCATTGGGCAAGGGTCATGTTATCATGCGTACCGGTGTAGCACACCGAATTTTTTATACAGTTGTGGGGCAGATATTCAGAAGGTGCTTCCGGATCAAAGGCAAATTGCAGCACCTTCATACCGGGGAAACCGGAAGCATCCCGCAGTTGCTTAACGGGCTCGGTGATCACACCTAAGTCCTCTGCGATCAGCGGCACATTTGGGAGGGCTTTTTTCAGCGCTCCGATAAAGTCCAGCCCCGGACCTTCTACCCATTTGCCGTTTCGGGCGGTAGGTTGACCGTGGGGCACAGACCAGTAGCTTTCAAAGCCCCGGAAATGGTCGATCCGGACCACATCATACCGGTCGGCGGCCGCCTGCATCCGACGGATCCACCAACGGTAATTCTCCTGCCGGTGGACATCCCAGCGGTAAAGGGGATTGCCCCAAAGCTGACCGTCCTCCGAAAAGGCATCGGGGGGACAGCCGGCCACTGCGATCGGGTCTAGATGTTCATCCAATTGGAACAGCTCCGGCGCGCTCCAAACATCGCAGGAATCCAGCGGCACATAGATCGGAACATCACCAATGATCCGGATACCTTCCTTGTGCGCATAATTCCGCAGTGCGCGCCACTGCTTCTCAAATAAATACTGCACGAAGCAGTAAAACCGGATCTGGTCCTTTAAGGCTTGCCGGGCATTCCAGATGGCATCCGGATCCCGGTGCTTCAGGGGTGTTTCCCACTGATACCAGGGCTTTCCGTCCTGCTGCTCCTTCAGTGCCTGATACAGAGCAAAATCCGAAAGCCAGCTTGCATTTTCCCGGCAGAAACGGTCAAAATCCTCGTTTTCTGCAAACCGGGCATAGGCAAGCTTCAGCACCTTTTGGCGGTTTTCGTACATCAGGCCGAAATCCACCCGATCCTCCCTGTGATTCCACCGGAAGGAGCTGATCTCAGCGTGCTCCAGCAGACCCTCTTCCACCAGGGCAGGAAGATCGATGAGATAAGGATTGCCGGCAAAGGTGGAGCAGGACTGGTAAGGGGAGTCTCCATAGCCTGTTGGTGTCAGAGGCAGGATCTGCCACTTGCTCTGACCGGCCTTTTTCAGAAAGTCCACAAATGCGCGGGCCTGTTTTCCCAGCGTGCCTATCCCGTAGGGACCGGGTAAACTGGTAATATGCATCAACACACCGCTCTCACGCATTTTCCTGCTCCTCTAGTATAATTTAATGTATGAACCACCGAAAAAAACGGTTCGTTCATACTCTTTGAGAGTAATACTTTTTCCTTGTTTTGTCAAGAAAAACCCTTGCGCTGGTAAAAGATTCCACGATTTGCTCACAATTGCTTTCCGGAGGGAAAACATTTTCTTGCAAACAGCCAAAGAACCACATATAATAGTTCCAACAAGAATTTACTTTTAAGGAAGGATATCCCATGAAAGTTACATTGCAGAATCTGACGAAGGTGTTTCCCAGTCGGGATAAGAAGGCCGGCAAAGAGGTAGTGGCAGTCAATGACCTTACCTTTCAGATCCCGGACGGCAAGCTCATTGGGCTGTTGGGCCCCTCCGGCTGCGGCAAGAGCACAACGCTCAATCTGTTGTCCGGTCTGCAGGTTCCAACAAGCGGCCGCATTTTCTTTGGCGACGAGGATGTTACAGACCTGCCGGCTGAAAACCGGGGCATTGGACTGGTGTTCCAGAATTATGCCCTGTATCCCCACCTGACAGTCCTGCAAAATATCCTGTTTCCCCTGCAGAATCTGAAGGGTAAGGACAAGCTGACCAAGGAGCAAATGCTCACAAAGGCCCAGGAGGCTGCCCGGCTGGTGCAGATCGATACCCTTCTGGACCGGAAGCCCAATGAGCTGTCCGGCGGACAGCAGCAGCGGGTCGCCATTGCCCGCGCACTGGTGAAGGTGCCGAAGGTGCTGCTGCTGGATGAGCCCCTTTCCAATCTGGATGCCCGTCTGCGTCTGCAGACAAGAGAAGAGCTGAAGCGGATCCAGTCTCAGACCGGTATCACCAC
>CAYLNV010000202.1:0-2849 GCA_964385085.1 uncultured Oscillospiraceae bacterium | reverse complement strand
GGAAGTTGGTCAGCATACCGCCCAGCCAGCGGGAGTTGACATAGTAACCGCCGCAACGGGCAGCCTCTTCCTTGATTGCATCCTGTGCCTGCTTCTTGGTGCCGACGAACAGGACGTTGCCGCCTTCAGCGGAAATGTCGCGGATAAAGTTGTAGGCTTCCTCCAGCTTCTTAACGGTCTTCTGCAGGTCAATGATGTAGATACCGTTACGCTCAGTGTAGATGTAGGTAGCCATTTTGGGGTTCCAGCGGCGGGTCTGATGACCGAAGTGCACACCGGCCTCCAGCAGTTGCTTCATAGATACGACAGCCATTTTTGATTTTCTCCTTTTGTTTTTTCCTCCACCCCGTTCATCTCGCACTGCCCGCTCTTTTCAGAGCACTTGGGGGTACGATCACCGGGTGTGTGGTGTAGATTACTATGGGCATAATTTGCCCATGCCGAATCATTATATAGGAAGAGAATGCATTTTGCAAGTATTTTTTCCAAATTTTTTCAGAAATATTCGAAAAAAGCCGCCGGATTCTCGGAACGGCTTTTAATTGACAATGGATAATGGACAATTGACAATTATAGAACGGCTACGATAGATGCTCGTAGGGACACCCCTCCCGGGGTGTCCACGGACGCCCGGGGACGGGCGTCCCTACATTATAAACCCGTCCGCAAGGCGGGCACTTAAAACAGCAGTCTCGGCTTGTGCCGTGGGACCCGACATTCGTCCGGCTTTGCATCCACCAGCACAATATCCGGACCGATCCTGCGGATGCAGCTCCAGGGGATCACAAAATCATCCCGTCGCCCCCACAGCCCAAGCAGCCGGCATGGGCCGGGTACCATAATGGCGGTGAGCCTTCCCTCCGGTAATTCCACGCAAGCGTCGCAGACAAAGCCCAAGCGCCGGCCATCGCTGACGCAGATGACCTCTTTGCGTTGCAGGTCTGAAAACTTCACAGACATACCCATACCCCCAGACTCGATTTGGTTCAAGTCTATGAGACAGCTTCCTGCCATATGCTTCCATTTTCCGTTTGACGGTGTGCAGGGGCATGCATGCCCCTGCAAGTTCTATGGAAACAGCCCGATAAAAGAAATTCACGATACTGTAAATGCCTTACGCATGGTGCTGATCGCTCCCTTTTCCAGCCGGGATACCTGCGCCTGAGAAATGCCCAGGACACCTGCCACCTCCATTTGGGTCTTGCCGTCGTAAAACCGCAGAGACAGGATCTGCTTTTCCCGGCTGCCCAGCGCCTGAAAGGCATTTCGCAGGGCGATCCGCTCCATCCAGTTTTCGTCTGTATTGCGGGTATCCCGCACCTGATCCATCACCGTCAGAGGGTCGCCGCCGTCGGAATAGACCGGGTCGTGCAGGCTCACCGGCGCACAGACCGCGTCCAGCGCCTCCGCCACATCCCCTTCCGGCAGCTCAAGCTCCTTCGCGATCTCCTCCAAAGTGGGCTCCCTGCCCAGCCGCAGCACCATCCCTTCCTTGCACTGCAAGACCCGATAGGCCACATCCCGGATCGACCGGGACACCCGGATGGCAGAATTGTCCCGCAGGTAGCGGCGGACCTCCCCCGCGATCATGGGCACACCGTAGGTAGAAAACCGCACCTGCTTGTCCGGATCGAAATTCTGGATGGCCTTGATCAGGCCGATACAGCCCACCTGAAACAGATCGTCCGGGTTTTCTCCCCGACCGCCAAAGCGCTGGATCACAGAAAGCACCAGCCGCAGATTCCCCTCGATCAGCTTTTGCCTTGCATCCTCATCGCCTGCTTTCGCCTTTCTTAGAAGTACATCCATGTCCGCCTGGGACAGAACTTTCAGCCGGGCGGTGTTCACACCGCAGATCTCTACTTTTCCCTGCATACGGTCCTCCTGCTATTCAAAAGCTGATAACAGTATTTCCGGCAGGCAGAAATTCATACTGCTGGTATTTTTGTGAAAAATTAACAAACTTTTTGGACCTGACCCTCCGCAAGACCCTCCACAGACAGACCAATTTAGGAAAAATGCCAACTTTTTCCCCAAAAAATAATGAAAAATAATGGGAGAAAAGCAGGAACATAATCTGCACCTTACCCGCCTTATCCGACCGTTATGCAAGTGAATATGCAAGTGCTTCCGAAGGCGCTTTTGACCCAAAATCAGGAAAATAGCCGTTGAAAACCATGACTTTTCCACATTATCCACAGAGTTTTCCACAAGGGTTGTCCACAGGCAGGTTTTCGAACGGTTATTCATTTCAGTTGACATAAATGTTTTCGACCTGCTTTTCCATTTTTCGCATTTTTTCGTTCGTCAGAATTTCGCCCATAGTCAAAATCGGAACGAGAAAAATAGTACTTGACAAGCATTGGACACCTTTTTTGCACAGTCAGCACAGAACCGGCATGCACCCCGCCGCTGCCTGCCCCACTGCCAAAACAGGGGATGCGTACACCCTGCCTCACCGTATTGCGCCCTGATCCCGGAGAATTTTACCCTTTTTTCTCCAAATGGGGTGAAAAAATTTAAAAAAGGTATTGATTTTCTATTTCAGGCGCGCTATAATGGGAAAACGCATGAGCGAAAACACAGAACAGGAGGTGTGAAAATGCCCAACATTAAGTCCTCTAAGAAGGATGTCCTTTCTTCCAAGATCGCTTACGAGAAGAACAAGGCCGAAAAGTCTGCACTGAAGACCGCTGTGAAGAAGTTTGAAGCTTCTCTGGTCGAAGGCGACCGCGCTGCTGCCGAAGCTGCTTACAAGCTGGCTGTTAAGAAGGTCGACCAGGCAGTCTCCAACGGTATTCTGCACAAGAATACGGCTGCCCGCAAGAAGAGCAGCATGACCCTGCAGC
>CAYLNV010000201.1:0-2851 GCA_964385085.1 uncultured Oscillospiraceae bacterium | reverse complement strand
CTACGGGCATCATCGATAGATATTTGTAAGATGTTAGGAGGTGCATCGATGAAGAGAGTCTTTTTGATCGTCCTGGATTCCTTTGGCATTGGTGCAATGCCGGACAGTGAACAATTTGGGGATATCAATGTAAATACGCTGGCATCCTGCGCCGCAACAGGCAAGCTCCACATTCCCAATTTGATAAAAGCAGGACTGGGCAATATTGACGGGGTAGACTGCCTTCCGAAAGAAAATGCACCCACTGCTTGCTGCGGACGGCTGGCGGAAGCCTCCATGGGGAAGGACACCACCATCGGGCATTGGGAGATCGCAGGACTGGTTTCTGAGATGCCCCTGCCCACCTATCCCAAGGGCTTCCCGGAAGAAGTGCTTGGACCGTTTCGGGCGCAGACCGGTCGGGGTGTGCTGGCAAATGCCCCCTGGTCCGGTACGGCTGTGATCGAGGAATATGGCGAAGCGCATATAAAAACCGGTGATCTGATCGTCTATACCTCTGCTGATTCCGTGTTTCAGATCGCTGCCCATGAGGACGTCGTTCCCCCGGAGCAGCTTTATGAATACTGTCGGATCGCCCGGAATATTTTACAGGGCGAGCATGGGGTGGGCAGAGTGATCGCCCGTCCCTTTGTGGGGAAACCGGGGAATTTCAAGCGGACTGCAAACCGCCACGATTTTTCCCTGGAGCCGCCAAAAAAGACCCTGCTGGATGCGGTCAAGGCCGCGGGGCTTGACTGTATCGGTGTGGGGAAGATCCATGATATTTTTGCGGGCCGGGGTCTGACGGAGTATGTTTATAACAAAAGCAACGCAGACGGCATGGAGCATGCCATGGCTTTTGCAAAAAAGGATTTTCGGGGTCTGTGCTTTGTGAATTTGGTGGATTTTGATATGCTCTACGGACACCGTCGGGATGCAGACGGCTATGCCGCCGCACTGTCGGAATTTGATCGCTGGCTGGGTGGATTTTTAAAGGTATTAGGGCCTGAGGATGCGGTGATGATCACCGCTGACCACGGCTGCGACCCGGCCTGCACCGAAACCACCGACCACACCAGAGAATATGTGCCCCTGCTGGTTTCAGGTCAGGGCATAAAGCCGGTGGACCTGGGTACAAGAAAGACCTTCGCGGATATTGCTGCCACCGTGGCAGACCTGCTGGATATTCACCTTGATACCCCCGGCGAGAGCTTTGCGAAGGCAATTGAAAATTGGTCGTAGGGACACCGCTCCTGCGGTGTCCGCGGACTACATTATAATTCGTCCGTGGTAGCGGACCACATTGGAGGTGCGAGATGAACGCGGAAAAATTAATTGAACTGGCGAAAAAGGCAATGGAAAAGGCCTATACGCCCTATTCCGGCTACAAGGTGGGTGCAGCACTACTGTGTGCCGACGGCACGGTATACACCGGCTGCAACATTGAAAATGCCGCCTTTTCCCCTACTGTCTGTGCGGAGCGCACCGCCATTTTTAAAGCAGTCAGTGAAGGCCGGCGGGATTTTAAAGCCATAGCGATCTGTGGCGGTAAGGACGGTGTCATCACCGGCTTTTTCCCACCCTGCGGTGTGTGCCGTCAAGTGCTGCGGGAGTTCTGCAAGGACGATTTTATTGTTTATCTGGCAGGCCCGGAGGGGCAATGTCAAACCCGCACCCTTGCGAAGCTGTTGCCGGATAGCTTTAGCCTGTAACCGGATACAATATATGGTAGAAAAATGTAAAAAAGACTTGCTTTTTATACAAAATACATTTATACTAGTAGGCAGAATAAAAATTCGAAGGACAGGAGGAAATGACCGCGAAATAATTCGCTGCCGTTTCCTCTTTTTCGGATTTGATTTCGAAAGAAATATATATCTGGAGGAAAAAGAGAAAATGAATTTGATCTACGGTATCAAAGACAAGCCCAAGTTTGGCCAGATGCTGATCTTCGCATTTCAGCAGGTCCTGGCGATCCTTGCAGCTACCATCGCAGTTCCCAGCATTATCGGCAACGGCATGAGCCAGGCAGCAGCCCTGTTTGGCGCCGGTGTAGGCACGCTCGTTTACCAGCTCTTCACTAAGTTCCGCAGCCCCGTGTTCCTGGGCTCTTCCTTCGCATTTATCGGCTCTATGCTGGCAGCCTTTGCCGGTGCGACTTCTGTTTCTGCCGGTTACATGGGCCTGATCGTGGGTGCGATCTTTGCAGGCCTTGTGTATGTGGTCATTGCACTGGTGGTTAAGTTCGTAGGTGTTAAGTGGATCAATGCCCTGATGCCCCCTGTGGTGATCGGACCTACGGTTGCGATCATTGGTCTTTCTCTGGCAGGCAATGCTGTCAGCGATCTGACCACCGGCCGTGTTGCCGGCTGCAGCCCCTATGTGGCGCTGATCTGCGGTCTGGTTACATTGTTTTCTGTGGTTTTTTGCTCTGTTTACGGCAAGAAGATGGCTAAGCTGATCCCCTTCATTCTGGGCATCCTGGCTGGCTATGTGGTCGCCACGATCTTCACCGTGATCGGCAGCGCTACCGGCAATGCCGCTCTGATGGTGGTTGACTTCTCTGTGTTCCAGAACATGGAGATCTTCGCAATTCCCGACTTCACCTTCCTGGAAGCAATGAAGGGTGTAAAGGACATTGACGGTGCGTTTATCGCAACCATCGCTGTTGCCTACATTCCTGTGGCTTTCGTTGTGTTCGCTGAGCACATCGCTGACCACAAGAACCTGTCCTCCATCATCGATGCAGATCTGCTGGAAGACCCCGGCCTGCACAGAACCCTGCTGGGCGACGGTGTCGGTTCTATTTTTGGTGCGATCTTCGGCGGCTGCCCCAACACCACCTACGGTGAGTCTGTTGGCTGTGTTGCCA
>CAYLNV010000200.1:0-2873 GCA_964385085.1 uncultured Oscillospiraceae bacterium | reverse complement strand
ATATACACATAGTCCCGAAACCAGCTGCCAAGGCTCATATGCCACCGCCGCCAGAATTCTGTAACGCTTTTGGAAAGGTACGGATAATTGAAATTTTCAGCAAAACGGAAGCCGAATATCCGGCCAAGACCGATTGCCATATCCGAATAGCCGGAAAAATCAAAGTAGATATTTAAAGCAAAGGCAATGGCATAGATCCAGTAAAACAGCACCGACTTTTCACCGGATTCCCGGAACAGCTTTATCAGCAGTGCGAAGTTATCTGCCAGCAGGATCTTCTTGGACAGACCAACCAAAAACCGGCGCGTCCCCAGGGCAATATCGTTCCAGCTATGGGTGCGTGAATCCAGCTCCCGGGCCACATCCACATACCGGACGATCGGGCCTGCGATCAATTGGGGAAACAGGGCAACATATGCGCCAAAGCTGATGGGATCTTTTTGCACTTCCGCGTTGCCCCGGTACACATCGATGGTGTAGCTCAGGCACTGGAAGGTATAAAAGCTGATGCCAACGGGCAGTGCCAGCTTCAAAAGCGGCACGCTGAGACCGGTAACTGCATTGAAGCTGTCCACAAAGAAATCCGCATACTTAAACAGGGCCAGCAGCGCCAGGCTGATCACCACAGAAAGTATCAGAAAGAACCTCCTCCACTTGCGTTGCCTGGCTTTTCCGATCGCCAGACCGCAGCCGTAAAACAATACGATCGTTCCGATCATCAGCGCCACATACCGGGGCTCGCCCCAAGCGTAAAACACCAGGGAAGCGACCAGCAGCACTGCATTTTTCAGCTTCCGGGGCACAAGAAAATAGATCCCGATCACGATGGGCAGAAAATAATATAAAAACGGAATACTGGAAAAAACCACGCTGTTCCCTCCCCTCTTATTTTTGCAGGTTCCGGTTTTTGCGGACACCCGGGGTGTCCAGGCAATTGATAATCGATACCGTTCAAATCTACCCGGCATTTATAAAAAAGCAGCGGTGTGGACCGCTGCTTTTCAAATTGTTATTAGCCGGTGATCGCCTCGTCGTACTTGATGTCTGCTTCGGGATAAGCGGTCTGCAGCTTGGCACGGAAAGGATCGATCGCATCGTTGATGCCATATGCCATCAGCACATACTCACCGCCGATCACAGCTACGAACAACTGGTCGGGCATACCGCACATCCACTGTGTTCCCTTTACTGTGTCGTACACAGCCTCAGCGAAAGCGTATACATCCACACCTTCCTTCACATGGACTACACCGCTTGTAAAGTTGTTAGACAGCATACCGTGAACCATGTAAGCCGCCTGATCAACATCCCCAACCTTTTCTGCGGGAACAGAAAGAGAGTAGCTCACAGCCTCCGGATCTGCCAGAGAATAGCTGCCGGGAGCGCCATCTACATAGTTTTCTGCATCACCGCCCATTACAGGGAACTTATCGCTCTCCTCATAAAGCGCCCAGATGTTCTCCAGGATCTCCAGAGCGCTTGCAGGAACTGCAACAGGTGTGGTCGTGGTTTCATTTGTGTTGTCCTTCTGGCCGCAGCCTGCAGCCATTGCTGCCACCATAACCAGGACCAGCAGCAGAGAGATCATTTTCTTCATAATTTCTTCTCCAATAATTTTCGTTTTTTATAAATAGCATGCCCTGCCAAAAGCAAAAGCATACCCAGCACGGCGCCTGCAGAATCGATCATCACATCCCGGATCCCGGGACCCCGTTCCGGTACGAAGCACTGGATGGTCTCATCTGCACAGGCAACCAGGAAGCTGTAGATCAAGCTGTGCCAGGGGCGCTTCCCCAGCATAGAACAGAGCCAGCAAAGCAAGGCACCCAAACAGGCAAATTCCGCAAAATGGGCCAGCTTCCGCAGCAAGCCATGTCCTTGCTGCGACACCGTTCCTCCGGGAACAAAGTGGAATAGCAGGTTTTTGATCCATTGGCTGAATGTCCGGGATATCTCACCGGGCAGCAGGGAATTGCCCCAGATGAACAGGATATTCAGCACCAGCAGCGTAATGCACAGGCGCATTTTCTTCTGCGTTCGGATCATCCCAATACCCCTAAATGCTCCAGAAGGATCTTTATGCCCAACAAAATCAGGATCGCACCGCCTGCCACCTGGGCTTTCTTCTCAAAACGGCTTCCGAATACATTGCCGATCTTTACACCAACAGCAGACAGCAGGAAGGTGGTCATGCCGATCAGCAGGATCGCAGTGAAGATATTCACATCACCGGCCATCGCCAGGGAAATACCAACTGCCAATGCGTCAATACTGGTAGCAACGGCCATGATCAGCATGGCTTTGAAGCTGAGGTCTGCGTTATGCTCCTCCTCTTCTTCTTTTCCGAATGCTTCCTTGAGCATATTGATGCCGATGATCACCAGCAGGCCAAAGGCCACCCAATGGTCAAAAGCCTTGATCGCATCAGCAAACAGCGTGCCAAGGAAAAAGCCGATCAGCGGCATCAGCGCCTGAAAGCCACCAAACCATGCGCCACAGACAGCGCCCTCCCGCAGGCCTGCCTTTTTCATGGACAGTCCCTTGCACAGAGATACTGCAAATGCATCCATGCTCAAACCTACCGCCAGCAGAAATAACTCAAAAAAACCCATAAAAATAACCTCCGTGCGATCATGGGGACACGGAAGTCTACAGTAAGGGCGTGTCCACACGATCCGTCTCGTCATTTAAGGTTAGGCCAGGGTATATTCCCAGTATGTTGACCTAGCCCCGCGTTACGCGTCGACTACTCCCTTTTCATACTGAATTATAGCAGTATCTGCCTTTCTTGTCAAGAGCGGATATATCAGGTGTGATTACTGCTTCACCGGATGTTCTCGGATGTATTCTTCCAGGATCTGTGTCGCCAGCAT
>CAYLNV010000199.1:0-2893 GCA_964385085.1 uncultured Oscillospiraceae bacterium | reverse complement strand
ATCCCGCTCCTGGAAGAACTGGTGGATAGCCATTGCTGCAAGAGAGCGAACACGGAACACAGCCTGGAAGGTGTTGGTCCGGGGACGCAGATGGGTAATGGTCCGCAGGAACTCCATAGAGTGCCGCTTGGGCTGCAGCGGGTAATCACCGGTGGAAGCACCCTCTACGGCAATGGAGCTGGCCTGGATCTCAAAGGGCTGCTTGGAATCGGGAGTGGGGACCAGAGTGCCCTTTACGACCAGCGCTGCACCGATGTTGATCTTGGAAATGTCCTGAAAATTGGACAGGGTATCGTTATACACTACCTGGACCGGTGTGAAGTAAGTACCGTCGTTCAGGACGATAAAGCCAAACTGCTTGCTGGGACGACGGTTACGCACCCAGCCGCCGACTTCGATCTCCTTGTTCAGGTAAGCGTCGGTGTTTTTAAAAAGTTCACGGACAGAAATCAATTCCATAATCGTTTCCCTCTTTTCTTTGCGGAAAATAATAATTAAGTATACGCTATTCTGGGAGATTTTACAAGGGGTTTACGAAATTTTTATGGGAAAATCCCGGGATCGCTGTAAAACAGCAAAAAGAAGTTGACAAATCAACAAGTCTTGGCTATAATGCAATAGACGATTCGAAATGAGGTGATAGGAATGGTAGAGCGGTTTGAACGGTTTTCGCTGGCGATTTCGGAGATATCCCGGTATTGGCACAAGCTGACTGCTGAGGAAATGGAAAAGTACGGTCTGAAGGGAACGCACTCTGTTTACCTTCTGACCATGAGCCGCTATCCGGAAGGGATCACCGCACCGCTGCTGTGCGAGCATTGCTGCAGGGATAAGGCAGATGTTTCCCGCATGATGGCAATTATGGAAAAGAAGGGCCTTGTAACCAAGGAAGGGATCCATCAAAACCGCTATGGCGGTGTATTTAAGCTGACACCGGAGGGGATGGAAGCGGCAGAGCATGTAAAACGGCGGGCAAGCCTGGCAGTTGAACTGGCAGGCAAGGACTTGTCGGAAGAAAACCGTGCTGTTTTTTACGCAGCCCTGGAGTCTGTTACGGCAAATCTGCGCACACTGAGTAAAGCAGGGATCCCGGAAAACTAGAGGCTTGCCAGAATAACAAAAGGAGAGAAATACCGTGGAAGTAAAAATTATTGTAGATTCCGCCGCTGATATGGACCTGGAGCTGAAAGCGCGTCTGAAGGTCGTGCCTATGACAGTTCGTTTTGGCGACGAAGAATTTATCGATGGTGTTACCATTACCCATAAGGAATTTTACGAGAAGCTGGCGAGCAGTGATGTGCTTCCCAGCACCAGTCAGGCCACTCCGGATGCCTTTGCGAAGATCTTTGAGGAGGTGGCAGCGGCAGGCCAGAGCGCAGTCGTACTGACATTGTCCTCCAAGCTTTCCGGTACTTATCAAAGTGCCATGATCGCGGTGGAGGATTATGAGAACATTTATGTAGTGGACAGCGACTCTGTTGCCATCGGCATTGGTATTTTGGCAGAACTGGCACAGGAGCTTGCGGACAGCGGCATGGAGGCCAAGAGGATCGCAGAGATCCTGGAGCAGGAAAAGAAGAAGGTGCAGATCGTTGCCATGGTGGATACCCTGGAGTATCTGAAGCGGGGCGGCCGTGTGTCCAAGACGGTGGCCTTTGCCGGCGGTCTGCTGAATATCAAGCCGATCCTGGCTGTTGCAGAAGGCGAGATCCAGATGCTCAGCAAGGCCCGGGGTACGAAGCAGGGTAACGGCCTTCTTTTGCAGGAGATCGAAAAGGCAGGCGGAGTGGACCTCACAAAACCTTTTATGCTGGGCTATACCGGCACAGACGACGGGTTGCTGCAAAGGTTTATGGAGGACAGCCACAGCTTCTGGGAAGAGAAAATGCGCTGGACGATCATCGGCAGTGTGATCGGCACTCATGCAGGTCCCGGTGCGGTGGCGGCCGCATATTTCAAAAAATAAACCATGTTCTTGTGTTTTCTCCATTGCTATGATATACTGATATAAATAGCAAAAGAGGACATGGAATATGGAATACAATGATATTTATGACAAAGACCGGCGCCCCACCGGCCGACGCCACCT
Source organism: uncultured Oscillospiraceae bacterium (assembly GCA_964385085.1). Taxonomy (GTDB): domain Bacteria; phylum Bacillota; class Clostridia; order Oscillospirales; family Oscillospiraceae; genus Faecousia. The sequence goes on along the minus strand of CAYLNV010000199.1, from coordinate 804 downwards.
GCGGGGAACGCCCTGGCGCAAGGGTGAGTACGGCATGGTGGTGTGCGTCTGGGTATATGACGGCAAGGGCAAATTGCTCATGACCCGTCGGGCGCCACAGAAATCCTTTCCGGGAACCTGGGAAAATTCCGGCGGTGCAGTGCAGGCAGGGGAGACCAGCCGCCAGGCCATTGCCAGAGAGCTGTTTGAGGAGACCGGTATCCGTGCCCGGGAAGAGGAATTTGAGCTGATCGAATCCGGCCGGGACAGAAACATCCATTATGACTACTATTGCTTGAAACGGGATGTAGCGCTGGATGAGATCGTATTGTTGCCCGGTGAAACAGACGGTGTAAGATGGGCCACCTTTCAGGAAGTCCACCGCCTGATAGAAGAGGGAAAGGTGTGCAGGATCATTGCAAACCAGTTCCGCAGACAAGAGCCTTGCTTGCTGGCAAAGCAAGAGGAATAAAGAAAACCCGCGTACATATGTACGCGGGTAAAATTTTTAGGAACAAAATACCAAAAAACTATTGACAAAGCAAAAGGAAACATGATAGAATGGTACTCCGTACTGTGGAGAATAGGGCAATTTTGCACATTTCCCTGTTCCAGAATTTTACCACAGGCGCAGCCGGTTGTCAAGAGCAGATTTCTACAAACTTACAACCGACCCGAGCGTATCAAAAAGTGAGCAACACAAGATTCCGGCTTATGCCGAAAGAAAGGCAGTGATGATCGATATGGCAATGGTCAAAGACCAACTGTTTGGCAAGACCATGCGTAAGTCCTACGCAAAGTACCAGGAGATCCTGGAAATGCCCA
>CAYLNV010000198.1:0-2907 GCA_964385085.1 uncultured Oscillospiraceae bacterium | reverse complement strand
CAGAATCCGTTGTGTTCTCTTATCAACTCTGCTGAATTGGGATTGCTTTGTACTGTTCCTACCGAAAGCGTTCCAGATTTTGAACTTCGTCTTGAAAAGAAGTTTCCTATGTTGGCAAGTCGCTTAGAAGACAACGAAATTAACATCGGTAATGTTGCAGATGGTAAGCGTCCTTTGAGCAATATGCCGTTTGCTTTGAGTGAACGAGACCTCAACAAACATACTTTTGTATGCGGAATTACGGGTAGTGGTAAAACCACTACGGTTAAAAAGATACTCGTTGAAGCAAAGAAACCATTCCTTGTAATAGAGTCTGCAAAAAAAGAGTATAGGAATATTGCACTAAACACAACAGTTTATACTCCTGGCAAACCCGAAATTAACGCACCTCAAATTAACCCATTTTGTATAATGCCAGGTGTTAGCCCACAGGTGCATATTGACTTTTTGAAAGACCTATTCAACGCTTCTTTTTCGTTCTATGGTCCGATGCCTTATATTTTAGAAAAGTGTCTTCATGCGGTTTACCGCAACAAAGGATGGGATTTAACATTAGGATATCATCCTATGCTTTCAAACAGCCAGAGCGCTACGGACTTTTTCAGTATCGAACATATAAAAAAGCAATACGCCAACAAATCACACAAGTTCCTGTTCCCAACGATGCAGGAATTAAAGGATGAAATTGCTCGATACATTGATGAAGAACTAAAATATGACGGAGAGGTTGCCGGAAATGTAAAAACCGCTATGAAGGTGCGTTTAGAAAACCTTTGTGTCGGTGCTAAAGGCTATACTTTCAATACAAATGAGTTCATAGATTTCAATGAACTTCTTGAAAAGAACGTTGTTTTTGAATTGGAAGGATTAGCAGACGATTCCGACAAAGCATTTAGTGTTGGTTTGCTGGTTATATTCATTAACGAATATCGCCAAGTTCAGAAAGAAATCAGCGGCAATCAAAAAAGTGGATTAAAGCATTTGTTAGTTATTGAGGAAGCCCACCGATTGCTTAAAAATGTTGACACAGAACGCTCAACAGAAACTGCAGGAAATCCGAAAGGTAAAGCTGTTGAGCATTTCACCAACATGATTGCGGAGATGCGCTCCTATGGTCAAGGGGTTATCGTGGCAGAGCAGATACCTACAAAATTGGCTCCCGATGTCATTAAGAACTCCTCTACAAAAATTGTACAGCGCATTGTTTCTGCTGATGATCAGCAGACGATTGCAAACACTATCGGTATTTCTGGAGATGATGCTATTCAGCTTGGCTCTTTAGAAACAGGATATGCTTACTGCCATAAGGAAGGAATGGTTCTTCCTGCGCCTGTAAAGATTGTGGATGGATTTATTGATCCCGATGGTGAGTTACAAAGCCTCGATGTGTTTGTGAGCGACGAAGAACTTTATAACAGCAACACCAATAGGTTCGATAAAATTAACCTAAGTGTGATCCGAAGCCATTTTGGCGGAGACCTTTGTATAAAGCAAAAGGCACTTGCTTTCATCAATACGCTTATGATCGAAAGTGAAAAGAATTGTATTGCTGCCTGCAATCAGATGATGAGTTTTGTCGCAAACGAAATCAGAAGAAATGATATTTCCCTTGCTCTCACTTACGATTCAACACACATAAATGCCGAGTATCTTACTGAGATAATACTTTCAATGATGGTTAGAGGTGTTTACCGCACCAAGACACTTCCAAACGACGAGTTTATTGCTTTGCTTGAACAAACCTTATATTCACCATCGTGCGAAAAGATTATTAAAATTAAAGACTATCTGCGTATTCTCTATGCAAGGGATATATCCCGATATGCAAAAGCCAATATTGCGGCACTTGTAAATCGTTCACTAAAAAAGAATACCGATATTGCAGGAACTATCCGAGGATACTTTTTTGATGTATCTAATGAGGTTGTTTGCGAAATCGAGAAAATGCTGAAAGGAGGGCAGCTTGTTTGATGACTGGTATTGAAGCGCTTATACAGAAACCTATAGAAAAACCGGATTTTCCACTCACAACAGATGAGTTGTCCGAACAAAAAGAATTACCTAAAGACATCGAAACAGGTGAGAAATCGGTCGTTGAACCGCCGGATATTTCCTTCATCGAACGCACCTCTCGTACTGCGTTACTGGAACAATACTCTCTCACTGCTTCTACAACGGGTGAAACCGATAAAACATCAACCTCTGAAACTTCCGAAACGAAATCTGAGGGATTAAGCGAAGAAGAAAAGGCAAAGATAAAAGAAGAAACCGGATGGTCTGATGAGATTATTGACAACATCCAAAATATGAAGCAATATGAAATCCTAAAGAACGCAGGATTGATTGAAGTGGAAATCAATGGTCGAAAATGCTTGATTAAAGAAAATATCGACCTTGACTACACGGATGAAGACGGCGTATCCAACCGGGATAGAATTGCTCGTGGCTTAGCACCTTTGGATAGCAAAACAGGAAAACCGATTGAATTGCACCATCTTGGTCAAAAAGCTGATTCTCCTCTTGTTGAACTTACAGAAGAAGAACATCGTACAGGAGAGTATGAAGACGGCAAAAAGAATCAGAGCCTTTGGCATGATAACACAAAAGAAACTGAGGTTCATGGAGAAGGAAATTCTTGGGACCAAGAAAGAAAAGCTCATTGGAAAGCACGAGCTGAAAAAAGTGAGGGGTGAACAGAATGACAAAAATAATTCAAGTTATCAATTCTCTTTCCGATTTGTTGCCGTTGAAGCCGGCAACTACAATTCAAATTGCTGACGCCGAACTTCAACTTAGAGTTAGCTTTGCAGACGAATATAAAGAATATTTAGCTTCGTTTGGCGCTATTATGGCAGATGGTATTGAATTGTCCGGTATTGCTAAATCTGAACATCGCAACGTAGTGTC
>CAYLNV010000197.1:0-2932 GCA_964385085.1 uncultured Oscillospiraceae bacterium | reverse complement strand
ATCATTTCCAAAGGAAATACCATAATTTTCAATTTTCAACTTTCAATTTTCAATTTCTTCATAGACATTTCAGCATTTTGTGCTACAATAGCAGATAGAATGTTAAAATAAAGGAAGATCGATATGTTTTCTGTTATTCAGGGCGCAGCCAGAGGCGAGCGCGGCGCGATGCAATCTCTCTACAAGTCCAACAAGCAAAAGGTCTGGTGCATTGCTTACGGTCTGCTTTTGGACCAGCAGCAGGCTGCTTCTGTTACTGCTGCAGTCTTTCGGGATCTTTGGCGGGAGCTGAAGCTTAATAACATCGCGAACCGGGGGGAGTTCACCGCCGCCGCCATTAACAAGACTGCCGAAATGTGTGCAGCCGCCATTATGCAAAAAAGCCCCAAGGCTTTCCAGTTGCCTCACGACAAGGATTTCCGGCTGCCTGCAAATATTACGATCAACACCCGCTTTGAAAGCGAACCGGAATACTACCTTGCCAATCTGCCGCCCCTGCAGCGGCTGATCTTCATGTTACATACCGTTGGCGGCTGGGGCGCTCTGCGGATCGCCCGTGTGCTGCAATGGGATTCTGCCATTGTCCGCACTGCACTGGAAGCCGAAGCTGACAACCTCGCGCAGCTTCAGCAGCAATCCGGTCGGGATTATTTTGGCTCTTATGATGAGATCCTGTCGCTTTTTGCGGCTTGGGAAAAGAAAAATACTGTTCCGGAGGCTGCGGACAAGCAGATCCTGGAGACCATTGACACCCTTGTTTCTCCCAAGGCAGAACGGGCCAAGCGCCGCAGGATCGGCATTGTGGCTATCTGTGCAGTGGTCCTGGTGGCAATTTTGTGGGCGGCGCTGCCCTCCTCTGCCCCCTCCCCGGATTCAGATGAAAGCATATCGGAAAACGACTCTGCTGAAGACGCTTCCGCTGATTCCACTGAGGATGAAGATCCCACCGGGCCCACCACCTATGAGCCGCCTTCCCTGGACTCGGACATCATCTATTATGCGGAGATCGAGTTTGAGGATTATGGCACGATCCTGATCCAACTGGATCACGAAGCTGCACCGGTTACCTGCGCCAACTTCGTGTATCTGGCAGAGATGGGCTTTTATGATATTATCACCACCATTCACAGCATAACAGACGGCACTATGCTTCAGGGCGGTGATCCCACCATTAATGCCGCGATCTCTTACACCAACACCATCGTTGGCGAATTTTCCGAAAACGGTTACGACAATCCTCTTTCTCACACTGCCGGTGCTATCTCCATGGCCCGCTCCGGTGATTATAACAGTGCTTCCTCCGCATTTAACATCCTGCTGCAGGACCGCACCGATCTGGACGGCAAGTATGCAGTGTTCGGTTATGTGATCGAGGGCATGGACGTTCTGGAGGATATCCTCTCCAGCGTTGTGGCTGCTGATTCCACCGGTTTGATCGAAGAAGACCTGCAGCCGGTGATCTCTTCTGTTACCATCATTGAGGAAGACATCGAAATACCGGAAGAGGATTATTAAATGTTAACGGCAAAGGGACTGTAAAAAACGCATATTTTTCCAAGGTGAATGAAAACAATTTGGGGAGGCAGCTCAAATCGAGCCGCCTCCCTCATTTTATCAAATTTTTTGTTGACGGTGTGTAGGGGCGGCTATTAGCCGCCTCTGAGCCTCCCTCGCCTGGAGGGAGGGGACCGCGTCAGCGGTGGAGGGATAGTTTTCGGGTTGCGGTGTCTGGCAGGGCGATATGTCGCTTTGCGGCATGAATCCCCCAGTCAAAAATCGGTTGCGAAAAGCCGATTTTTGCCAGCCCCCTTTAGGCAAGGGGGCCTCTGAAGCCCCAGTCAAAAATCGGTTGCGAAGAGCCGATTTTTGCCCCCTTTAGGCAAGGGGGCTTTTTTCTCTTTCTGCCGCCTAGGGAGCAATCAGCGAAACGGAGAATGTCTCCATATTTCCGTTTTTCACCTGCTCAATAAAATCCTGTTCGTCCTTGATGGGCACTGGGGACTGCATACCTGCCAGTGCCTTTGCTTTTCCTGCCCAATGATTATCAGAGCCGGCAAATTTTATAAGCCCATAGCTTTCAGCATACAGCCTGCCCATATTATTTACAAACTCGGACTGTACTGCATTAATAATTTCCACACCGTGGACATGCCTGGGAAACAGGCGAATATGATCAATAAATCTCTCCTCGCGATAGGGGTGCGCCTGAATGATCAGTGCCCCGTTTTCTCTCAAAAATGCAAGCTCCTCACTTTGTTTCATTTCCATGATCTCCGGGTGGGCAAGATACCAGTCCTTGTCCAATCCGTAGACCAGAAAATGCGTTCCCCTTTGTCCCATCTCCACACCGCAAAAGACCTTCAGACCAATCTCCTTACCGACCTCCAGTGCCTTTTCATAGTCTGAAAAGTAAAAATGGATCGCATCTTCATAGGATGCCGCCTTCGTATCGAAGTTGATATTTCCGTCCAAAAAATGGTTTGTGATAAAAACACCGTCGTACCCTGCCTGCTTATAAAATGCAAGCATTTCCTCGACCCCCACCTTTGCACACCTGCTTACAGGATATGTGTGCAAATGGGTTTCATATTTATACATATCCTTACCTCCTTGTAAAAACCGTATCCCCGCGTCATCTTGAGCGTGCAGAGCGAGTCGAAAGATCTTCGCACCGATCATACTCATAAGGGAAAATAAATGCGCAGATTCTTCGATGCGCTGCGCTTGCCTTTAAAAGCACATAATATCATATTTTTTACAAAAAAGCTATTGTGTAATATACACATTTTCTGTCGGCTTGCGTTTTCCGGGGAGGGTCTTGACCCTCCCTGTGATTTTGCAGCACAAGATCACATTACCGCAGGCAGCGCTCCCATTAGAATCCCCCAGTCAGAAATCAAAGATTTCTGCCAGCCCCCTTTAGGCAAGGGGG
>CAYLNV010000196.1:0-2958 GCA_964385085.1 uncultured Oscillospiraceae bacterium | reverse complement strand
AAGGTCATGGTCGCACCTGCTGAGAGTCCAACCTCCAAGTGTATTGCCTGTGGCATCTGTGTCAAGGTCTGCCCCATGGAGATCCTGGAGATCATAGAAAAATAAAGTGTACTTAGCAGCCGGGCAACCGGCTGCTTTTTCCATCCCGCGACAAAATATAACGCTGCAAAGCGAAAATTTATAATTTTATATTGAATTGCAAAATTCAAAGATCTATCGTTAGAATCCGTAGGGGCGGCTATTAGCCGCCCGCGGGCGATCACAGACCGCGTCCGCAGGACGCGGATGTTTGTATCATTTAAGAGACTGTAAAAAACGCATATTTTTCCAAGGGGAATAAAAGCAATTTTGGGAGGCAGCTCAAAAATCGAGCTGCCTCCCATTTTATCAAATTTCTGTTTGACGTACAGCTTGCGCGAATGGACAAAGGACGATTTCGGTATTTTCTTTCGGAAAATTTCATTGCGCGAAGGATCGCCGCTGAAAACAATATATGCATATGGTGTCATTCTGAGCGTAACGAAGTGAAGCCGAAGGATCTACGCATTTATTTAACTTTATAGATCAAATCGTTGCGAAGATCTTTCGACTCGCTTTGCTCGCTCAAGATGACGCGTCTTTCTTTTTCTGCATTTTTGAGTAAGTGATCCGCGATATATCATTGTCAATTATCCGTTCATGTCCTCCTGATAAACAGAAAATTGACGGTTTTGGAAGAAGTATATTCTGAATAAATATTAGGGTTTCTTTACAGCCCATTTCGCTATGCTTGAGAACTGCCCTGTGCACCGACAGCAACCCATCATTCAGGTGTCGAAAAAACCACCGAAAGCATAAATTTATGCGTTGTAACAATTGCATATTGTGCGGGAATATGCTATACTGGAATGGATCATATACCCGGAGGCGTTTATGATGGAAAAATCAATTTTTCAGCAGAAAATAACTGAATTATTGCCGGAAATCGAGGTCCGTTTTAACGAACCCATGGCAAAGCATACTTCTTTTAAGATCGGTGGACCTGCAGAAGCTATGGCCTTTCCCGGATCCAGGGAGGAATTGGCAGAGCTTTTGAAAGTGTCCGCGTTATTGGACCGGAAACCTGCTATTTTAGGAGCAGGAACAAACATACTGGCAGCCGACGAGGGAATACCCGGCCTTGTGATCTGCCTGAAGGATCGTCTGGGCGGCATGGAGCGCCTGAGCGATACCGCAATTTGGGTAGCGGCAGGTGTAACCATGGCACGGGCGGCGGTTTTTGCAGCAGGACAGGGGCTGTCCGGTATGGAATTTGCACATGGCATCCCCGGAACGGTGGGCGGCGGTGTGTATATGAATGCCGGCGCTTACGGCGGCGAGATCTGCCAGATCTGTAAAAGTGTAGATGTGATGGATATGAACGGAAGGGTCAAGACTCTGACAGGGGAGGAGATGGGATTCTCCTATCGCCACAGCCGCCTGGAGGAGGAAGACGGGATCGTGCTCAGCGCAGTCTTTGAACTGACCAAGAAGCCGGAAGAAGAGATCCGGGCGCTTATGCAGGACCTGATGACCCGCCGCAAAACATCGCAGCCTTTGGACCTGCCCTCAGCCGGCTCTGCCTTTAAGCGGCCCGCAAACGGCTATGCAGCGGCATTGATCGATCAGGCCGGACTGAAAGGCTATCGGGTCGGGGATGCGGCAGTTTCTGAAAAACACGCGGGCTTTGCTGTAAATTTAGGCAAGGCAACTGCAAAGGATGTTAGAGCGCTTTTGGCGCAGGTATCCGATAAGGTGTTTGCGGACACCGGTATCCGTTTGGAACCGGAAGTAAGAATTTGGTAAAAATTATTTATTAAGAGGAAGGGAGGGTTCTTATGGCAATATCATTTTCAGGCGCGGCAAAGGCAGAGATCTGCCGTAATATTCCCCAGAAGCATTGCTGTGCGCTGGCGGAGTGCTTTGGCATCCTGCTGTTTTGCAACAGCTTCGGCGCGGACGGCATCCGTATCATCACCGAAAGCCGTGAATTTGCCCAGAGCCTTCCCAAGCTGTTTAAAAAGTCATTCCATTTGAGCTTTGATATTCAGCCTGAGGAGAATGCCGCAGGAAAGCTGAATTTCCAGATCACAGACCCTGATAAGATCCGCAGGATCATGGAAACATACGGCTTTGACCCCAGGGATACCTTTTGCCTGCACCTGAATCTGCCTGTGGTGGAGGAAGGGTGCTGCAAGGCTGCCTTTTTGCGGGGCGCTTTTTTGGCAGGCGGTTCTGTTACAGACCCCACCAAAGGCTACCATCTGGAGCTGACTACCACCCACCAAAGTGTTGCAAGGGAGAGCTTCAGCCTTATGGAGGATGTCCTTGGCTTTCAGCCAAAAACCGCTGCCCGGGGCGGCGGTCAGGTGCTCTATTTTAAGCAAAGCGACCTGATCTCAGATTTTCTTACCTTCCTGGGTGCGCCTGTTGGGGCGATGGGGATCATGGTAGCCAAGCTGGAAAAGGAGCTGAATAACCGGGTCAACCGCCGCTGTAACTGCGACGATGCCAACACCTCCAAGGTGGTTGACGCGGCACAGGAGCAGCTTGCGGCTATCCGTATTCTGAAAGACAAGGGCCTTCTGGAGCATTTGCCTCAGAAGCTCCTTCAGGCAGCGAAGGCGCGGGAGGAAAACCCGGAATATTCCCTTACAGAACTGGCGGCACTGATGGAACCACCCATTACGAAACCGGCTATGAACCACAGGCTGAAAAAGCTGGTGTCCATGGCAAAGGAGGCGAGCATATGAGCTTTGTGCATTTGCATGTCCATACAGAGTACAGCCTTTTAGACGGTGCTTGCCGGATCAGCGGCATGATGGATCGGGTCAAGGAGCTGGGTCAGACCGCCATTGCCATCACAGACCACGGTGTCATGTACGGCTGTATCGATTTTTATAAAGCCGCCAAGGCAGCAGGTATTAAGCCGATCATCGG
>CAYLNV010000195.1:0-2958 GCA_964385085.1 uncultured Oscillospiraceae bacterium | reverse complement strand
GAAATACCATAATTTTCAATTTTCAACTTTCAATTTTCAATTCGCACGACAGTGCATCAAACAGAAATTTATCAGGAAAAGTGGGACGATTTCAGACGGTCTACAGTTCTTTTTTATAATTTTACAGAATTTTCATTAATATAAAGAATATATGAAGTAGAATGAGTGTGTAATTAAGAAGAGTCACGGGAAAGGAAGAATATAACGATGCTGGAACTGAAACATATTAAAAAGGATTACCCTGCCGGAAGCGGAACGGTCCATGCCCTGGCGGGCATTGATCTGCAATTCCGCGAGAGCGAATTTGTGGCCATCTTAGGTCCTTCCGGCTGCGGCAAGACCACCATGCTGAATATCATCGGAGGTCTTGACCAGTATACAGAAGGTGATCTGATCATCAACGGCCGTTCCACCAAGGATTTTAAGGATCGGGATTGGGACAGCTACCGCAACCATTCCATTGGCTTTGTGTTCCAAAGCTACAACCTGATCCCCCACCAGAGCGTGCTGCAAAACGTGGAGCTGGCGCTGACGCTTTCCGGTGTCAGCAAGCATGAGCGTCGTAAGCGGGCCATCGCAGCGCTGGAGTCAGTGGGCCTTGGAGATCAGCTCAGGAAGAAGCCTGCCCAGATGTCCGGCGGACAAATGCAGCGTGTGGCCATTGCCCGGGCGCTGGTGAACAATCCGGATATTATCCTGGCCGATGAGCCTACCGGTGCGCTGGACAGCGAGACCAGCGTGCAGGTCATGGATATTTTGAAGGAAGTGGCAAAGGACCGGCTGGTGGTCATGGTTACCCACAATCCGGACCTGGCAGATACATATGCCACCCGCATCATCCGGATGCTGGACGGTAAGCTCCTCAGCGATTCCCGGCCTTTGACCCCGGAGGAGCTGGAGCAGCACCACGCAGCAGACCGGAAACGGGCAAAGGCAGCGAAAAAGGAACGCAAGCCTTCCATGAAATGGAGCACCTCCTTTGGCCTGTCCCTGAAAAACCTGATCGCCAAGGGCGGTCGGACGGCACTGACCAGCTTTGCCGGCTCTATCGGCATTATCGGCATCGCACTGATCTATGCTGTGTCTCAGGGTATGACCACATTTATCAATACTGTGCAGGAGGATACCCTGTCCTCTTATCCCCTGACCATTGAGGCTACCACGGTGGACCTTGGCAGCCTGATGACTGCATTTATGGAAACGGCCACCTCCGGTGTGGAGCATGAAAAGGACGCAGTCTATTCCAAGCCCCTGGTCTATGACCTGATCAACGCGCTCAACAGCACCGATGCGAAGGAAAATGATCTGGTCTCCTTTAAGGCTTATATCGAAGAGTCCATGGCCGATGAGGAGAGCATGCTGAACGAGGCAGTCAACGGGATCCAATATACCTACGATCTGAATTTGCTGATCTACACCAAAAATGTGGACGGAAATATTATTGAATCCGATGCGCAGAAGCTGCTCCAGGAAATGATGGGTCAGTATTTGGGCATGGATGTTTCTTCTATGATGGAAGCAGGCACCTCCAACTCCATGATGAGCATGATGGTGTCTTCCTCTCCCATGGGTTCTTACTCTGTCTGGCAGGAGATGCTTCCCGGTGAGAACGGCAGATTGGTAAGCCCCCTTCTGGAAAAGCAGTACGATCTGATCTACGGCTCCTGGCCCACAGAATATAACGAGATCGTGCTGGTGGTGGACGAAAACAATGAGCTGGACGATATGACCCTCTATGCGCTGGGCCTGAAATCCGAGGAGGATATGAATACCATCATGGATGCGGCGGTCAATGGCACGCAGCTTGCTGCCGAGACCAAGAGCTGGTCCTATGAGGAGCTTTGCAGCATGGATTTCCGCACAGTCCTTCCCAGCGATTGCTATACAGAGGATGCGACCACCGGTCTTTACACGGACCTGCGGGAAACAGAGGCAGGTGTGCGTTATCTGTATGACAAGGGTACGGGTTTAAAGGTGTCCGGCATTATCCGCCCCAACGAGGATGCGGTATCTGCTATGCTCACAGGCTCCATTGGCTATACCAGCAAGCTGACGGAGCATATCATTGAAAGCGCCCGGGATTCTGCTGCAGTGAAGGCGCAGTTGGACAGCCCCGATGTGGATATCATGACAGGTCTGCCCTTCCGGGAAAACATCGGCTCTATGACCGACGAGAGCAAGGAAGAAGAATTCCGGAGGTATCTGGAAGGTCTGGATCAGCAGGGGATGGCGGATGCTTATGTCCAGATCAAGTCGATTCCCAGTCAGGAACAGTTGGATGCTTCTGTGGAGCAGGCTATGGACGGCATGACAAGAACAGATATGGAAAATTCTCTGATCGAGGCGACCACCCGGCAGACCGGTATGAGCGAGACGGAGATCAGAGATTATATCGAAGAGATGAGCGATGAGGACCTGAATGAGCTGATCACCCAGGCGGTTACAGAGCAGGTGAAGGTGCAATTCGCCGCGCAGGTGGCGGCGCAAATGAGCGGCATGACCACAGAGCAATTGGCAGGTGCTTTGACGATGGAGCAGGAGGGCTTTACCACAGAGCAGTGCGCAAAGTACTACGATGAAGTCCTGACCTTCTCCGAATCCGGCTATGAGGAGAATCTGATCGCCCTGGGCTGTCTGGATCTGTCTGATCCTGCTTCTGTCAATCTGTATGCCTCCAGCTTTGAAAATAAGGACGTGATCGAGGATGCCATCGCGGCCTACAACGAGGGCGTGGACGAAATTAAGAAGATCCAGTACACGGATTATGTGGGGATCATGATGTCCTCTGTTACCACCATCATCAATGCCATCACCTATGTACTGATCGCCTTTGTTGCCATTTCTCTGGTGGTTTCCTCCATCATGATCGGTGTGATCACATTGATCTCCGTTCAGGAGCGGACCAAGGAGATCGGTATCCTCCGGGCCATCGGCGCGTCCAAGAAAAATGTGTCCAGT
>CAYLNV010000194.1:0-2961 GCA_964385085.1 uncultured Oscillospiraceae bacterium | reverse complement strand
AAGTATTGGCAGAGAATATCAATGATATTGCCCAGGGCCTTGATGAATCTGTTTCAGCAAAAGTGAAGGCAGAGAGATTAAAGACTGAGCTTATTACCAATGTTTCCCACGATCTGAAAACACCGATCACATCTATTATCAGCTATACGGAGCTGCTGTCAAAAATAGAGGACCTGCCGGAGGAGGCAAGGGACTATGTGTCCGTCATTGCCAAAAAGAGCGATCGGCTGAAACGGCTTACCCAGGACCTGTTTGACATTTCCAAGGTGCAGAGCGGCAACGAGGATGTGGTTCTGGAAAAGCTGGACGTGGCACTTCTGATCCAGCAGGCTCTTGGTGAACACGATAATGAAATTCAAAGCTCCGGTCTGCCATTCTGCGTGGAAGCACCGAAAGAATTATACATTGCCGCTGACGGTCGGAAGATGTCCCGGGTTTTGAGCAATTTGCTGAGCAATATACTTAAGTACACGATGAAAAACACCCGGGTATTCATTACCGCAAAAGAGCAGGATGAAAATGTGGTGATGGAGCTTAAGAACATTTCCGCATACCCCTTAAACTTCAAGGCAGAGGAAATTACCCAGCGGTTTGTTCGGGGAGATGAGTCCAGAACCACGGAAGGCAACGGTCTGGGTCTTGCCATCGCAAAAAGCTACACGGAGATCTGCGGTGGTGTTTTTGAAATTGTGGTTGACGGAGATCTGTTCAAAGCAATTTTAAAATTCAGAAAATTCGGCTAAAAGCAACGGCGGGAGACGACCATAAACCTACGGCAGGCAAGCTTGTAGAGCGTATGGCTGTCTCCCGCCGTTAAAACAGGCTTGTCTGTAATTCTTTCTTGCATTTACAATGATTTCCCGTATAATGGAAATGAGCAAACAGAACAGGAGATGTGCTTATGGCAGAGGCAGAAAAATCAGAGCAGGCAAGAGCGGTATACACTACCCTTTGCAATTTCTTTGATGAGCAAAAATGGAAATACGGAAAAGATGACCGGCAGATGAAGGTCGGGGGCGAGGTGCAGGGAAACAAGGGGACATATTCCTTTCATTTCCAGGTAAACCCGGAAAACTCGCTGGTGCGCTTGGTCCTGTTCCTGCCTTTTGGTATCCCGAAGGAAAAGAGCACTGAAATTGCGGTGGTGATAACCGGGCTGAACAGCCTTCTTGCCGGTGGCTGTTTTGCGTTGGATGCCCAGCGGGAGCTTGGATTTTACCGCATATCGAACAGCTTTTATGACAGCACACTTGACAGGGAAGTGTTTATTCAAATGCTTTTGTGTGCTGTGGGCACGGTGGATATGGTTGCTGACAAGCTGGCATCATTCGTAACGGGAAAAATGGATATGGAGCAGCTTCTGATGGCGCTTGAAGAGGAACAAGGGAGGGCAACCGATGGCTGACAGAGACAACAAAAAGCTTGCCACAGAGGTTTACCGGACCTTTTGCACAGCTTTTGATACAAGAAAATGGGAACACAAGAGGGCAGACAGAAAGCGGCAACTGCGTTTTCCTGTGAGCATTGGCGGTGTTTCTATGGATTTTACCCTTACGGTAGATGTTGACCGGCAGCTTGTCCGGATGGTGGCGATCCTTCCCGAGAAGGTAAGCGAGGAGAAGATCCCGGAGGTGTCCGCTGCCCTTTGTCAGGTGAACTGTAAATTGGCAGACGGCAGCTTTGATCTGGACATGACTGATCCTGCAGTCGCCTTCAGGATAACCGCCTTTTTCCATAACAGCAGGATCGGTGAAGCCTTTGTTGAGAATATGATCAACTTCGCCATTGCCTGTATTAAGAGATACAGGGCGGATATTTTATCAGCCATTGCGTAAAAATGAGCATTTGTGGACGATATGTTATAATGCTTTCAAGGCGGTGAAGATATGAAAGAGCTTTTGAATGAAGTGATCCAAAAAAATCTCGGCTATACGGAAAGCGGCAATGTGGCCAACTATATCCCGGAGCTTGCCAAGGTGGACAAGCAAAGGCTTGGTATTTGCGTGGCCACAAAGGAGGGCGAGGTATATTGCGCCGGCGACCACGACATGAAATTCACTATGCAAAGCGTGGTAAAGCCCCTGATCTTTCTGGCTGCACTGATGGACAATGGCATTGACCGGGTGCGGGAGCTGGTCGGGGTGGAGGCCACCGGAAAACCCTTTGACGCGTTCAATTACAGCGATCAGGCCCTGAATCGGGAAAATATCAACCCCATGGTCAACGCAGGCGCCATCGCCATGTGTACCCTGATCCGTGGCGATACATATATTCAGAAATTTGACCGTCTTTTGCAGCTTGTGCAAAGGGTTGCGGGCAATCCCCAATTGGCGGTGGACGAGAAGGTTTATTTGTCGGAAAAGGCCACCGGCAGTAAAAACAGAGCCCTTGCCTACATGATGAAGGCATACGGTATGATCCATGAGGATGTGGAGGACATTTTGGAATGTTATTTCCGCGCCTGCTCCATCCATGTAACCGCAAAGGACCTTGCCCACATCGGACAGGTGTTTGCAAACGGGGGGAAGCGCCCCGGAACGAAGGAAGCGTTATTTGAGAAAAAGTATTGCCAGTACATCAATGCGGTGCTGATCACCAGCGGTATGTATGACGGCTCCGGTGAATTTGCCCTGAACGTAGGTGTTCCGGCCAAAAGCGGTGTCGGCGGCGGGATCATGGCAGTGGTGCCTGGCAAAATGGGCATCGGCATTTATTCCCCGGCTCTGGATAAAAAGGGCAACAGCATCGCCGGTGTCAAGGCGCTGGAAATGCTGAGCGACCGGTTGGAGCTGAGTGTTTTTTGAAGCGGGAAGCAGAAAAAATCAAATGATCACAGCTCCGGGATTGAGACCCGGAGCTGTTAGTCTGTCAAAAAACTTGTTTTTGACAGACTAACAGAGGTCACTAAAGTCGGCAAGACAAGCAACTCGCCCTCGTCGGCGTACAGGTGGTACGGTAGAG
>CAYLNV010000193.1:0-2966 GCA_964385085.1 uncultured Oscillospiraceae bacterium | reverse complement strand
TTTTGCCCGGGTTGCGGTGCCCGGCAGAAGCTTCGCCTGACAAAGCAGGCTCGCTCCTTGCCGACCGCTGCCCATTGCGCAGGTCGCTTTTTCTGCCACAGGCAGCGCTCCCATTGCAAGCCCTCAGTCAATTGCCTAAAGATCGGCATTTGCCAGCTCCCCTTAGCAGGGGAGCCTCTTGCGGTGGAAGCACGAGTCCGCCTGCATTCACGATCCGTTAAATGGAAATTTTTAAAAATTTCAACCCCCAGGGGGGCTTCCCCTTCCTTTTTTGGGGCGCTATAATGACTCCCAGAACGAAAGGAGCGTGCCCATATGAAAATGACAAATGTGAAAAAAATGGTATTTACGGCTGTGTGCACCGCCCTGTGTGTGGTACTGCCCATGGCCTTTCATACGGTGCAGAACGCAGGTATGATCTTCCTGCCTATGCACATTCCGGTCTTGCTGTGCGGCCTGATGTGCGGCTGGCCCTTTGGCTTTATTTGCGGTCTGCTTGGCCCTGCGCTTTCCAGCCTGCTCACCGGTATGCCCCCTGCCGCAACCTTGCCGTCCATGATGGTGGAATGTGCCGCCTATGGCTGTATTACCGGTCTTATGATGTGCTTTGTCCATACAAAGAACCCGACCCTCGACCTTTACATCAGTATGCTGACCGCCATGGCCGCAGGCCGTATTCTTGCAGGCCTTGCCAAATCCCTGATCTTCTCTCCCGGCACTGCGCCCTTTGCATGGGTTACTACCTCTCTGGTCTCCGGGATCCCCGGCATCGTTTTGCAACTGGTGCTGATCCCCCTGATAGTATTCTCTCTGACAAAGGCCAAGCTGCTTCCGGAGCGTTATCCCAAGGAGCATATGAAATGAACAAGCAAGATGTGATCCAATTTTTTGACCAAATGGCCTCCCAATGGGATGCGGATATGATCCGCTCCGATACTGTTATCCGCACCATTTTGGATAACGCAGAGGTAAAGGCCGGTGCTTCCGTTCTGGATGTGGCCTGCGGTACAGGTGTCCTGTTCCCGGACTACCTAAGCCGGAATGTGGAGGATATTACCGCCATTGATATTTCACCGAAAATGGCTGCGATCGCCCGGGAGAAATTCCCGCAGGTGCAGGTGCTCTGCGGCGATGTGGAGCATACAAAATTTGACCGGAAGTTTGACTGCATTATGGTCTACAATGCCTTCCCCCACTTCCCTGACCCGGAAAATCTTATCCGGGTACTGTCCGCACTTCTGAATCCCGGCGGAACACTGACCGTTGCCCATGGCATGAGCCGGGCAGCCATCGATGCCCATCACCGGGGCAAGGCAAGTAAGGTGTCTGTTGGTCTGATGCATGAAGATAGGCTTGCCGAGCTTTTTGCAAAGTATCTGAAGGTAACCGCAAAAATTTCCACTGATCAGATGTATCAGATCACCGGAAAAAATGTATAAAAACAGGACATATTGCAAATGCATCTGCAATATGTCCTGTTTCTTTTTTGGGTTTACTTTCCGCAGAAGTCCTTTGCGACCTCAACGATGTGGTCGCTGGTCAGGCCGAACTGCTTCAAAAGCTCTGCCGCAGGACCGGAGTGGCCAAACTCATCGTTAACACCAATGCGGCGCACAGGTGTGGGGCACTTCTCAGCCAGAACGCTGCACACAGCCTCGCCCAGACCACCGATGATGGAGTGCTCCTCGCAGGTGATGATCTTGCCGCACTTCTTGGCAGCTTCCACGATCAGATCCGCGTCGATGGGCTTAATGGTAGCCATGTTGATGATCATAGCGTTCACACCGGCAGCAGCCAGCTCCTCGCCAGCCTTGATGGCCTCATAGGTCAGCAGGCCGTTGGCAATGATGGCAACATCAGTGCCGTCCTTCAGGATCTCGCCCTTGCCCACCTGGAAATCGTAGTCCTCATCGTGGAAGACCGGAATTGCCAGTCTGCCGAAACGCAGGTATACAGGGCCGTCCATCTCATAAGCAGCCTTCACCGCAGCTCTTGCTTCCACATCGTCTGCAGGGCAGATGATGGTCATACCGGGAATGGAGCGCATGAGGGCAAAGTCCTCACAGCACTGATGGCTGGCGCCGTCCTCACCAACGGAGATGCCGCCGTGGGTGCCGCCGATCTTCACATTGAGCTGAGGATAGCCAATGGAGTTACGGACCTGCTCAAAAGCCCGTCCGGCAGCAAACATTGCAAAGCTGGACGCGAAGGGCACAAGGCCCATGGTGGACATGCCTGCAGCAATACACATCATGTTTGCCTCAGCAATGCCGCAGTCAAAGTGGCGCTCGGGGAACGCCTTTTTGAAAACACCGGTCTTGGTGGCGGCAGCCAGGTCAGCATCCAGAACCACCAGATTATCATGCTCCTTGCCCAGCTCGATCAGAGCAGCGCCGTAGCTGTCGCGGGTTGCGATCTTCTTTACATCTGCCATAATTACATCGCCTCCAATTCTGCAAGCTGTGCTTTCAGCTCAGCCATTGCCACTTCGTACTCTTCGTCGTTGGGGGCCTTGCCGTGCCAGCCGCACTGATTTTCCATGTAGGAAACACCCTTGCCCTTGGTGGTGGTGATCACGATCGCAGAGGGCTTGCCCTTGGTTTCTCTGGCCTGCGCAAAAGCTGCCTCGATGGCATCGTAATCGTGGCCATCGATCGCCTGAACCGCAAAGCCGAATGCCGCCAGCTTGTCCACGATGGGATAGGGACTCATGACCTCTGCAACAGGGCCGTCGATCTGCAGACCGTTGTTATCCACGATGATGCACAGGTTATCCAGCTTATAGTGGGCAGCAGCCATGCAGGCTTCCCAAACCTGACCCTCTTCCAGCTCACCGTCACCCAGCAGGGAATATATCCGGTTAGGCTTATTTGTGTGCTTGGCGGCCAGCGCCATGCCAACGGCCACAGAAATGCCCTGACCCAGAGAACCGGTGGACATATCCACACCGGGAACCAGATTCATAT
>CAYLNV010000192.1:0-2990 GCA_964385085.1 uncultured Oscillospiraceae bacterium | reverse complement strand
TTTCCTGCAAAGCGTGATCAACGGTGCTGCCGGCGGCTTGGGCTTTACCCTTGCCATCGTGCTGTTCGCCTCCGTCCGGGAGCGCGTGGACAAGGCTGACTGCCCGGAGAGCTTTAGAGGCTATCCCATCACCTTGATCGCGGCCGGACTGCTTGCCATGGCATTCATGGGCTTCTCCGGCCTGAAGATCGGTTAAGGAGGGCGATGAAATGGTAGAAGTGTTGATCGCAATTGGTATTTTGGGCGGACTGGGCCTGATCTTTGGCCTGGTGCTGGCCGCTGCCTCCAAGCTGTTCTATGTAGAGACTGACCCCCGGCTGGATCAGCTCAATGAGTGCCTGCCCGGTGCAAACTGTGGCGGCTGTGGCTATGCCGGCTGCGGCGCGTATGCCGAGGCGGTTCTGAACGGCGAAGCAGAGATCGGCAAATGTGCCTCCGGCGGCAATGAGTGCGCTCAGGCCATGGCCGGTATTATGGGTGTGGCAGTGGGAGAAGTGAAGCGCAAGGTTGCGCTGGTCCGCTGCTCCGGTTACCGGACCGTTGACCCGGAGGGAAACAAGCAGGGCGCCAAGCTGAAGGCAGAATACGAAGGCTTCAGGGATTGTCTGGCGGCCTCCAAGGTGGGCGGCAACGGACCGCTGTCCTGTAAGTTCGGCTGCCTGGGCTTTGGTAACTGCGTTGCTGAGTGTAAGTATAATGCCATTAAGATCGTTGACGGTGTGGCAAAGGTAAACAGCAATAAATGTACCGGCTGTATGGCCTGTGCAGCAGCCTGTCCCCGGAAGCTGATCATCCCGGTGGATTACGGCACAAATGTATATATCGCCTGTAACTCCCATGCCAAGGGCGCAGTTACGGTCCGCGGCTGCAGCCAAGGCTGTATCGGCTGCGGGATCTGCACAAAGATCTGCCCCCATGAGGCCATCCATGTGGAGAACAATCTGGCAGTGATCGATTATGAAAAATGTACCGCCTGCGGCCTGTGTGCGGCGGTCTGTCCCAAGAAGCTGATCACAAGCCCGGTGGAGACCCCGGAGGAAATTCTGGCGATCGTGAAGGCAGCTATGAAAAAGTAAACAAAAGAACCGGAAGCTTTGTGCTTCCGGTTCTTTGCGCCTGAAGCTGTCAAACGGAAATTTGCACATTGCACAAGAAAGGATTGATTTTGCAGCAGGCATGTGGTATAATCCACACGTACCAAATACGACTATTTTTTTGCATAAATAAATTTTTGTCTAAAAAAGGCTGGTGTTGAAATGTACAAAGTCAAGGACCTTTATGATCTGAGCCACACGATGGCAGGGAGCTATTTGGCTGGCTTTACATATCCCTGGGAAGCGCTGAAGGGGATCAAGGATACGGTTATTTCCCTGGGTCAGACCCTGGATCCTGCAGAATACACAGAAATTATGCCGCAGGTATGGGTGCACAAGACTGCCAAGATAGCGCCTACCGCCTATTTGGGCGCACCCTGCATTATTGGTGCCGCTACGGAAGTGCGCCACTGCGCCTTTGTGCGGGGGTCTGCACTGGTGGGCGAAAACTGCGTGGTAGGCAACTCTGTGGAGCTGAAGAATGTGATCCTGTTTGACAGCGTCCAAGTACCCCATTATAACTATGTGGGCGACAGTATTTTAGGCTACAAGGCCCACATGGGCGCAGGCTCGGTTACTTCCAATGTAAAGTCCGATAAGACGCTGGTGGTGGTCCGGATCGGTGAGGGCATCCCTACAGGCTTGAAGAAATTCGGGGCCATGGTGGGTGATTTCGTGGAAGTTGGCTGTAACAGCGTGTTAAATCCCGGTACGGTGATCGGAAAACATTCCAATGTGTATCCCCTGTCCAGCGTCCGGGGTGTTATCCCGGAAAACAGCATTTATAAGGCTGCAGGAAATATCACAGAGAAAATATAATGAATGGGCAAGTAAGGAGACGATCGTTATGGGAAAATATTTTGGCACTGACGGCTTCCGCGGGGAAGCCAATGTGAATCTGACAGCAGACCATGCTTACAAGGTAGGTCGTTTTTTGGGCTGGTACTATGGAGAATTGAAGCGTCAGGCGGGATCTGATGAGCCGCCCCGGGTGGTGATCGGCAAGGATACCCGCCGCAGCAGCTATATGTTTGAATATACCTTGGTTGCCGGACTGACCGCCTCCGGTGCAGATGCCTATCTGCTCCATGTAACCACCACCCCTTCCGTTGCCTATGTAACAAGGATGGATGAATTTGACTGCGGCATTATGATCTCCGCAAGCCACAACCCTTATTACGACAACGGCATTAAGCTGCTAAACGGCAACGGTGAAAAGATGGACGAGGAGACCATCTCCCTGGTCGAGGATTATATTGACGGCAAGCTGGAGCTCTTTGGGCAAAAGTGGGAGGAGCTGCCCTACGGCACGAAGGACAGGATCGGCTGTACGGTGGACTATGTGTCCGGCAGAAACCGTTATATCGGCTATCTCATCAGCCTGGGCCTGTACTCCTTTAAGGGTGTGAAGGTGGGTCTGGACTGTGCCAACGGTGCATCCTGGAACATCGCCAAGTCTGTTTTTGATGCGCTGGGTGCAAAGACCTATGTGATCAATGCAGAGCCCGACGGCACAAATATCAACGAAAATGCCGGTTCTACCCATATTGAAGTGCTGCAGAAATTTGTGGTGGAAAACGGTCTGGATGTGGGCTTTGCCTATGACGGTGATGCGGACCGCTGTCTGTGCGTAGATGAAAATGGCGAGGTGATCAGCGGCGACCATATCCTGTATATTTTGGGCGACTATATGCGTAAGCGCGGTCAGCTTGACAACAATACCGTGGTTACAACGGTCATGTCGAACTTTGGCCTATATAAGGCGCTGGACGAAAAGGGGATCGGCTATGCCAAGACCGCTGTGGGCGATAAGTATGTGTATGAGTATATGGTGAAGAACGGCTGCCGCCTGGGCGGTGAGCAGTCCGGCCATATTATTATTTCCAAGTACGCTAC
>CAYLNV010000191.1:0-2990 GCA_964385085.1 uncultured Oscillospiraceae bacterium | reverse complement strand
TCCAGGAGACCACCAAGGTCCTGACCGATGCTGCTATCAAGGGTAAGGTCGACCATCTGGTTGGCCTGAAGGAGAATGTCATTATCGGTAAGCTGATCCCCGCAGGCTCCGGTCTGATGGCATATCGGGATTTTAAGTCCGTTGAAGAAACGGAACCCTCCTTTGCCGAGACCATCATTCTGAATTCTGCAGAATAACAAAATTAAGGACCGCTACTTCGGTAGCGGTCCTTTTGTATGTAATATGATTATCTGCGCAGGTTTTCAATAATGGCGGTAACACCCTGACCACCGCCGCAGCAAGAGGTAAACAAGCCGTACCGGCCGCCTCTGCGCTCCAGCTCACGCATGGTAAACATGGCCACACGGCCGCCGGATGCACCGTTGGGATGGCCAAAGGAGATAGCACCGCCGTTGGGATTCCAGCGATCCATATGGATCTTGCAGCCGCTCAGCCCCTCGATCTGGCGAATGACACCCAGATTCTGAGCAGCGAAGGCTTCGTTGCACTCCCAAACATCGATATCATCCACGGTCAGACCTGCCTTCTTGATCGCACTCAGGCTGGCCTGCACAGGACCAAGACCCATATACTTGGGATCCAGGGCAGCGTTGCCTGCCATCACGAACCGGGCATAAGGTGTATAACCCAGCTCAGCCGCCTTTTCCTCCGTCATCATAAGCACCATAGCAGCACCGTCGTTTCTGCCGGAAGCGTTGCCTGCTGTAGTAACACCGCCGGGCTGCACGCTCCGCAGAGCGGAAAGACCTTCCATTGTGGTGGTAGGACGGAGGAACTCGTCCTTGTCAAAAATGATCTCAGGTGTTTTCCGGGTAGCGGGGATGGTAACCGGAATGATCTCATCCTTGAAATAGCCCTTTTCTGTAGCGGCGGCAGCACGCATCTGGCTGCGGCAGGCAAATTCATCACATTCCTGACGGGTGATGTTAAACATCTTTGCCACATTCTCGGCAGTAGTGATCATATCGCAGTTGTCTTCGGGAATGTGGGAAAGGACCTGAGGGATAGGGGAGGGGGCGATCAGCTTATAGGGCTCTGTGCACATAGAGAACTTGGCATAAAGCTGACTGTAGGATTCTGCACCGCCGGCGATCATGATATCTGCCGTACCTGCCATAATGGCGGCAGCAGCGTGGTTGATGGCATCGATGGCAGAGCCGCACTGACGCTCCACATAGCTGGTCCATACATCGTATCCAAGCTTGGAACGGAGCACTGCCAGCCGGGCAGGACCGTAGGTCTGGTGGTCGTGCAAAGCACTTCCCATGTAAACACCTTCCACCTTGCCGCCCCGCTCCAGGATCTGAGTTTTGTCCAACAGACCGTCAATGGCAAAGGCAGCAAGCTGGGACATACCAAACTGACGCAAACCGCCGCCCAGTTTACCAAAGCCGGTACGCACACCGTCAACAATCACAACATTACGCATAGAAGCTGCACCTCTCGAATTTAAAAATATTTGGGTAACATATTTGAAATTGACCCTGTGATTAGTGTAGCACGGTGCGAAATATTTGTCAATATTACACAGTGAAATTAATGAATTTAGCTATAATACACAAATATCCGTAAAAATCTCGTCCGATCAGCTTGATTTCGTTATCAAAACGCAGAATTTAAAAAAATTTGGCTTTTGTCGTTGACATACATTTCTTTCCTCCATTATAATGTTTGCGTAATTTATATAAGGAGGACTACTATGGGTAGACCGTTGGAAGGTATTAAGGTTTTGGAGCTGGCGACCTTTGTTGCCGCACCCTCCTGTGCCAGACTGCTTGCGGACTTGGGCGCAGAAGTCATTAAGGTGGAGCGCCCGAACGGAGACGATTGGCGACGCACCGGAGTCAACTATGTTCCGTCCCGCTTCAGCAATCAGGAAAATCCCGTTTTTGATATTTACAATACAGGCAAAAAGATGATCGCCTTGGACCTGAAGGATCCCCAGGGACTGGAAGCATTCCATAAGCTTCTTGCCTGGGCGGATGTGTTTGTTACCAATGTCCGGCCTGCAGGACTCAAGCGGCTGGGCCTTTCCTATGAGGACCTGAAGGAAAAATATCCCCGCTTGATCTATTCCATCGTGCTTGGCTACGGTGAAAAAGGACCGGATGCAGACAAGCCAGCCTTCGACCATACCGCTTTCTGGTCCAAGAGTGGCTTCCTTCTCGATCTTTCTCCCCTGAACGATCCGGAAACCTATTCTCCCATCAATGCGCCTGGCGGTGTTGGTGATACGGTTACCGGTATGTTCCTGATGGGCGAGATCTGTGCAGCCCTCCTGAACCGCAACAAGACCGGGAAAGGCGACTATGTGGTTTCCAGCCTGTACCATAACGGTATTTTTGTAACAGGCACAATGAATATTATAACCCAGAAGCCCTTTGGTGCTGCTTATCCCCACAGCCGCGTGGATCACGGTTCTCCTGGCGGTAACTACCGCTGCGCAGATGGTGAGTATGTCATTTTGTGCGGAATTTCCGACGCAAAGACACTTCCTGGACTTTACGCAATGTTTGGCACACCGGAGCTGCTTTCCGATCCCCGGTTTGATACAGCGGAAAAACGCTGGGAAAACCGAAAAGAATACTATGAGATTCTTGCCGCCCAGTTCCGAAAAAAGCCCTGTGCCCAATGGCTGGAGCTTGCCCAGGAGCAGGATATACCCTTGATGCGCATGAACCATTTTTGCGATGTGGCAGAGGACGAACAGGCTTGGGCAAACGGCTATTTGGAGAATGTGGAGTTTGCGAACGGTCGGGTGGATGTCATGCCCAGAAGTCCCATTGAAATGGATTCTGTGCCTGACTTAAAAACTGTGCCCGCACCCCTGATCGGCGGAAATGGACGTGAAATTTTGAAGGACCTGGGTTACTCCGATGAAGAGATCAAAAAATTGATCGCTTCCGGTGTCGTAACCATTCAAGAATAAAAGCAGCCCCGAAGGACTGCTGTAAATAAGGAGAATATAT
>CAYLNV010000190.1:0-2999 GCA_964385085.1 uncultured Oscillospiraceae bacterium | reverse complement strand
TGTCAGGCGAAGCTTCTGCCGGGCACCGCAACCCGGAAAATATCCCTCCACCGCTAACGCGGTCCCCCTCCCTCTAGGCGAGGGAGGCTCTGAGGCGGTGCAACACACCGTCAAACAGGACATAATATATAATTTTAGTATCAACGATGTACTACGTCCGCAGGACGTAGGTGCTTGCATTATTTAAGGGTGTGCTGCAGTATTTTGCAGCACACCCTTTATTGTTTAGATTTCTTCCGTTTCTTTCTTCCTGCTGCAAACAGCCAGCGTTACAACAGCACCGCCGCTTACAAACATCAGTGTGAACCAAAGAGCCAGGTTCAGGTAATTACCGGTCTTGGGAGATTCCGATTCACTGGGAGTGGTGGGAGTGGTCGGAGTGGCCGGAATCTGGTTGGTAACTGCATTTGTAGTATAGCTGTTGTTACCTTCCTGGATGGCCGCCTTGTTGGTGATCGTTACACCGTCCACACCGGAATCGACTTTGACCTTAAACGATACGGTAACAGTAGACCAGGCATCCACATCAGAGATGTTCCAGGTGATCGTTCCGTCTGCATAAATTCCGCCATTGTCAGCCGAGCCGTCAACATAAGCGGTGTGGGCAGGGATCTGATCCGTGATCTGGATGTCCACCTTGCTGTCAGAGGTGTTTGTATAACGGATCGTGTACAGAAGCTCATCGCCGGAGGATACATCCTTGCCATCAATGCTTGCTGTGGGATCTGCCGAAGAGAATACATCCTTAACGGCAATATCCTCGACTGTGTGGTTGACGACCTCGTTGGTCGTATAGGTGTTCACACCGTCGCGAACCACTGCGGTATTGGCAAAGATCACATCGGTTTCATCCACTGTAACATTGAAGGAAACGGTTACACTTTCACCTCTTGCCACATTCAGGACCCAATTCACATGTGTACCGGCATAAGAGCCGTTGTGTGATGCAGAACCTTCAACATAGCTGGTATGGTTGGGGATCGTATCGAAAATGTCAACGACCACAGCCTTGCCGGTATAGTTGGTGTAGGTGATGAAGTAAGTCAGGATATCGCCTGCGTTGACCTTGCTGCCGTCAATGTGGGTAGTGGTGTCGTTTGCAAGGTAGACTTCCTTTTGGGTAACCTCATCAAAGGTGGCATTGGTAAACGCAACCTCCGTTGTGGTGTGGGCAGCGAGCGCCGTGGATGCACCGGTGTGCAGATCAAGCACCACTGCCTTGAGCTGTCCGTCACCGATGTCGCGAACCTGCACACGGAAGTTGTACTGCGTGCCGTCATAAACGATACCGGTCAGAGGATCGACCGCAGCATCCTCCACGATCGCGTAGAAGTATGTTCCGGTTGTATTGAAGGAACGGACGGGGAAGGAGAATCCTCCGTCTACATTCTTTGCGGTAACAGGGGTCAGCCCTTCGGTGTTAAAGGTGTGATCCGTTTCGTAAAGGTTAAAGGTGAAGGTGTTGTCTGTCAGAGTGCCGCCAACCAACTCCTTTGTGCCCTTAAAGGTAACGGTTGCAGGCGCTGCCGCATAGTCGTTCTCGATGATGATATTTGCGTTTGCGATATCCGCGCTGGCACTTAGCACGGAGTCGATATCCGAAACCGTAACGGTAACGGTAACGGGGGTGCTTACACCTGTGTAGGTAACACCGGGGGCTTTGTTTGCATCAGCCGGTTCGACTTCCTTAATGGTGTAAGTGTGTGTTCCGGTCTGGCTGTAATCAATAGCCGTGAAGGAGAAGGTTCCGTCGGCTTTGTTTACAACTGTTTCGAGCAATGTTTCGCCCTCGTACAGTTCAAAAGTAAACTCACCTGCCATCATGGCGCGGCCGTTCAAAATTTTTCTGCCGCCCAGCGCGTATTTGGTTGGGGTAACGGTGTATACATTTTTGAATGTAACCGTATTGGTCGTGGCATCTTCAAAGTAACAGGCGGCAACAAGCTTGCCGGTTTGCGTATCGTTTGTAACTTCAACGACCAGATCGTAGATGGTGCTGTCGTAGGTAACACCGGGGATAGCGGTGTTGATCTCAACAATGTCAAATTCATATTTGCCAGCCTTGCTAAAGCTCAGCACACCGTCAAAATCAACAGAACCGTCAGCCAGATTTGTGCCGCTGAGGCGCTCGTTGGTCGTGTTGTCGTCGTACACCTTAAAGACAAAGTCGCCTGCAGAAAGCGTCTTGTTTGCAAGCTCTTTTCTGACAGCGGTATCCAGATCAACGGTGATATCCTCAGGATCGTAGGTGTTCTTGAAGGAGATCGTTCCGCTGTTGCCGTCCACGCTTGCGCGTTCACCCTCTGCGGTAGTGCCGCTGACGGGGGTGATGGTCATAACAGAAGTCAGATTGCCGTTGTCCGAGGTTACAGCGACCTTTACGCGGTATTCTGCATTTGAATAGCTCCAACCCGGCGCAGCTTTATCTGTCTCGGTTACAACATAGTAGTAGTCGCCTGCACTTGTGTAGGTGACTTTTATACGAGCCTTGCCTGCACCGTCAGAATATGCAGTGAAGGTCGCACCGCCGGACAGCACATTCCAATTCTCATCGGTCTGCACGGCTGTAAATTCAAAGCCGGCATTGGAAATGTCAGGATCACCGGATACGTTGTCCACATCCTTTGTAATATCGATGCTCATAGGAGCGGTGTGATAGGTGTTTACAAATGTTACCTCATAAGTGCCGTCATTGATCGGATCATTGTTGAGATCAGTAACCGCGGCGACCAGTTGACCGCCGTTATCGGTAACGGTAACGGTGAAGGCATACAAGGTGCGGTCATAAGTAACATTTTCCACGCTGCCCTTGACCTCCAGCACCTGGTAGGTCCAAGTGCCGGCTTCATAATAGGTGATGCTGCCAAGATCGATGTAGAAGGGTTTCGTGCCGTACTCACCCTGGCTGTATTCTGTAGTTGCTGTTTTTCCCTGGATATCTTCCCACTTTGAGGTGGTGCTGTTCCAGCTCTGTACCTTGAAGCTGAAGCTGCCGCCGG
>CAYLNV010000189.1:0-3000 GCA_964385085.1 uncultured Oscillospiraceae bacterium | reverse complement strand
GGCACATTGGTTGCCCAAATGGCTACCTTGCTGCCTGCTTTGACGCCCATGGAAACCAGTGCTCTCGCAAACCGGACCACATCCTCACGGAATTCGGCGTAGGTGCGTGTGTAATCCAAAGTGGTATACTTGAAGCAGTATTGATCGGGGAATTCCTCCGCCACCCGGTCCAGCACCTGGGGGAAGGTCAGGTCGATCAGCTCATCCTTTTTCCAGATGTACTGGCCTGTGCCGTCGTGGTTAAAGTACAAAGACTTCTTCATGCCACGGGTGGAGTGGAAGCGGCTCATGTAGTTGACAAAATAGGGGAAAATGACCTCAGGATCCTGCAGGTCCTCCAGCCATTCCGGCTTCCATTCCAGAGAAATAAAGCCGTCGTAGTTCACAGAGGACAAGGCCCGCATCACATCATCAATGGGCATAGTGCCTTCACCGATCAGTTGATAGGTGCCGCTGTCGTCGGAATCCCGCAAATGCACATGGCATACATAAGCACCCAGATTTTTGATCGTATCATCGCCGCTTTCCCCGAAGTCCCGGTAAGGATGATGCACATCCCACAATGCGCCCAAATGGTCGCTGGCGAAGACATTCAGCATACTGCGCAGTCTTGCGGTGTCGGCATAAATGCCGCTGGTTTTCAAAAGCAGGGTTACTCCCAGAGATTCTGCCGCAGGCAGCAGCACTTCCAGGGCTTCCTGCACAGCCGGCTCGTTTTCCTGCAGGGCGCAGGCCACCACATAGGCAACCTGTGTGTTCCGTGCAACCTCCATGAGCGCAAGGAGCGTCTCCACAGCGGCAGGGTCAGAGGACAGATCGCAGGAGGTGTCGAAGCAGGGGATCTTCAGCTTCTTTTCCCGCAGATGCCGGACTGTGGCGGCCGTCTGATACTTATGGAACGGACCGCCCTTTTCCAGCATCGGATCAAATTTGGGCAGGTTATATACTTCAATACCGGAAAAACCCATGTCAAGGGCGGTATCGATCATTTCATCCCAGGAAAGGTCGGGCCAGCCCCGGGTGGAAAAGGAGAGCTTCATACCATATCCTCCTCATAAACGATTTTGTTCAGGGCACTCAAATAGGCATGGATGCCTGCACCTACGATGTCGGTGGAGATACCTCTGCCGGAATAGACCTTGCCGCCGGACCGCAGCTTCACCACAGTCTGACCCATAGCCTCACGGCCCTCGGTTACTGCCTGCAGTTGGAAGTCGTCCAGCTCATAGTGGCAGCCGGTGATCTGTTCAATGGCCAGAAATGCCGCGTCGATCGGGCCGTCACCAATGGAAACACCCTCCACAGGACTGTCATTTTTTATCAGCTTGATATGGGCAGTGGCAGAAATGGTGTTGCCGGAGGTGATCACAAAGGTATCCAGCTTATAAGTAGGGGGCACCTGCATCGCAGCGGAGGCCACGATGGCATCCAGCTCCTTGGAGCTGACCTGCTCTTTTTTTGCAGCGATCCGGCAGAAGGCATCGTAGACCTTGGTGGTGTCCTCCTCGGACAGGTCGTAACCGAGCTGCTGCACTACCTTGCTGACCGCGGTAATATCATCGTGGGCAGTCAGATAAATACCGGAATCCTCGGAAACAGCACTGCCGAAGGGGGAGCTCTTGCTTTTGCCGGTCTGGCACATCCGGGTGATCTGTTCAATGCCCCGGCTGAGCTGGGTGGTGCGAACACCGCAGGAAACACCCAGAGAATTGCCTCTGGCAGCCAGGAGCTTTGCAAGATTTGCAAGGCTGGCACTGTTTAAAGGATAAGCAGCGGCCTTGATCTCGCTGACACCCTCTCCCACAGCGGCAATGGCGCAGGCATCTGCCATGGACAGCTCGTCGGAGCAGCATACACCAAGGCTGACACCCTCCGGAATGTTGAGACCTCTGATAAACTGGGAGAACTCACCGGGCAGCATCGTGCCGGCAGTGTCGCAAACCGTAACAGTGGTCGCGCCGGCTGCAACGGCAGCCTCCAGTGCCTGTGCAAGGAACGCAGGATCAGCACGGGTGGCATCGTCTGCCACAAATTCCACATCATTACATACTGCCTTGCAGGCTGCAACGGTCTCGGAAATGGCCTTCAGCATGGCCTCCGGCTTCTTGTGGAACAGATACTCCATTTGTACAGAGCTGACTGCAGCGCAGACCTGCAGCCGGGGGAACTTTGCGGCAAGCAACGCACTCCACACCTGCTGCACGCTGCTCGCATCCAGTTGAACAGGTACAGCGATGATGCTGTCATTCACTGCAGCAGCGATGGACTTGATCCGCAGACTGTCGGTGCGGCTGTTCTGGATACCCTCCAGTTCGATAACGGATGCACCCAGCTTATCCAGCAGCTTCGCCAGCTCGATCTTTTCCTTAAAGGACAGGCCGAAACCTTCAGCAGCCTGTTTCATCGTTACATCGCTGATTTTGATTTGCTTCATAAAGTCCAACTCCTTGATTCGCCTAAAATATAGTGGGCACCTATAAAAGAGAGTTTTTAAAGGTTGCCAAAAAAAGCCCCTGAGATCCGAAGATCTCAGGGACGAATTTACATTCGCGGTACCACCCTGATTATCCCCAAAAGGGGATCACTCATCGGGCTCCAACAAGCCCTAGCCCTGTAACGGTGGCAACCGGGCTCCACTACTGACAAAATGCGTTTGCAGAGCCGACTCAGGAATCAGATCGCCATTTTCTTCCACACCGGCTCACACCGACCGCCGGCTCTCTGGAGCTTCCGAAAAGGCAAGTTTTCCGTCAAAGTCTTTTTTAATGGTTTACGATGTTCATTTAAGCATAAATGAGCTGATTTGTCAACAAAATTAACTCAAATTTGTGATCTTTGAAAAAATATACAAAAAATTTGGAAAAAATAGGAGATTCTTTGTATGAAAAACATTTGACTTTTGCTGACGGACATGATATAGTGTTGTCAACATTGGAAAAAGGCTATGACGAAGACGGTCCTGCAATCCGGATCTCCAGAGAGTCGGCGTTTGGTGTGAGC
>CAYLNV010000188.1:0-3003 GCA_964385085.1 uncultured Oscillospiraceae bacterium | reverse complement strand
GGCTGAACCGAAAGCCGGAGGAATATACGGTGGGCAGCATTTTGAAGCTGACAGAAGGCTCGTTGGCGGCAGTCTCCTGCACCACCCAAGGTCCGGCAGCCTGTTCCCGCAGTACCTGTTGCCAAACAAAACCTATGTGGGAAAAGCTGGACCGGATGATCGACGGCTTTTTTGAAGGCATTACACTGGCAGACCTGTTGGAAAACAACTAAGGAGGATATGAATATGGCAATTTTAGCGCCCTCTGTATTGGCAGCGGATTTTGCAAATATGGAGCGGGATATGAAGATGACGGAGGCAGCCGGCGCAAAGTGGCTGCACCTGGATGTGATGGACGGAATTTTTGTGCCAAATATTTCCTTCGGTCCGGACATGGTAAAGGCCATTCGACGGGTGTCCACAGCGGTGCTGGATGTGCACCTGATGATCGACCGGCCCATCCGCTATGTGGAGAATTTCTGCAAGGCAGGTGCGGACTATCTGACCATCCATCTGGAAGCAGATACCCAGGAAAATAATTTGACGGCGCTGGAAAAAATTCGCTCTTTCGGTGTAAAGCCGGGCATTGTTGTCAAGCCCAACACCCCCGCTGAGGCCCTTGAACCGTACATAGACAAGGTGGATATGATCCTGGTCATGACCGTTGAGCCCGGCTTTGGCGGTCAGAGCTTTATGGCGCACATGATGCCGAAGGTAGAGAAGATCCGCAAAATGCTGGATGAAAAGAATCCCGACTGCCATCTGGAAGTGGACGGCGGTGTGGATGTGAACACCGCACCTGTCTGCAAAGCCAGCGGTGCAGATGTGCTGGTCGCCGGCTCTGCATTTTACCGTGCAGAGGATAAGGCTGCCTTTACAAAGGCACTGGAAGCTTAAAGAAATAGAAAACGAGCAGCTTCGCATTTTGCGAAGCTGCTCGTTTTATTATGTGTTTCTCAAACCGTAGTACCTCGTTAACACGAAAACTTTACAGAGCAATGTGTCAAATTTCTGTTTGTTGGTCTGGCACGCTGTAAGGCTTATATTGCCTCTCCTGAAAGGAGAGGGGGACCGCGTTAGCGGTGGAGTGGTTGCCTTGCCGCAGGCAGCGCTCCTATTGTGATCCCCCAGTCATATTGCCTGAAATCGGCAATATGCCAGCCCCCTTTAGGCAAGAGGGCCTTTTAGGCGGGAGACACGCTCAAATATCAAACGGTGGGGGCGACGCTTTTTTGTGCAGGTTGCTGTAAAAACAGAGAAAGTACTTATACAAGTACACGAATATTGCCAAAACTCCTTTTAACCCCTTGACAAGTACTCGAACAAGTACTATCATAGGGGTACAACAAGTACTTAAACAAGTACAGATTTACAGGAGGTGTATCTGTGTGGAGAGGAAAAGCGCGTTTGCGATCCGGCGCCGAAAGACCGGTCTGCCTGATCCGCCCGTTGCCGCTTGCAGATCTACAGGCGATCCCACCGGCAGCATGGTGTGTCCGGTGCGGATCAGAGGTATTTTATCCCGGAAGAGATATCTGTCAGCGGTGTAGAGATCACGAAAGGAGCAAAGGAGCATGAAGAAGGAAAAATACCCAAGTCCCTGCCTGTCCTGCACGCTGGTGGCAGACCCGAGGGACTGCGATAACAAGAACTGCCAGCCATGGCGCAAATGGTTTTTGCACCGATGGGAGCAGATCCACAACTATCCCAGAGCGCACATGGAGCAGGCAGAGTTAAAGCCGGTGGGTGTAAATGTGGGCGGCACACACTACGCAGCGCCCCATCAGATCCGGCAGTACTTAAACAACGATCCCTGTCAGGCATGTTTGTGCCCAAAGGACTTGTGCAGCAGTCCCTGTCGGGTAAAACGAGCATGGGAGGAAGCAAAACAGGAGGTGTTTTTATGAACTGGAAGGCAGAAGCAATGGAAAAGCTGCGGCGCTATGATGCCATGCGGCAGGCAACCGTTAATTTGCCCGAGGAGATCCAGCGGCTGGAGGCGGCAGCCTATACGCTGCGGGGGATCAATACGGAGAAGCTTCCTGTGAAAGAGGGAGGAAGCAATCAGGAGGACAGCCTGCTGTCCAATCTGGTCCACCGGCAGGAGCTGGCCGCAGCGCTGGAGCAGGCGGGAAGCTGGCTGCGGATCACGGAGCGGGCCCTGGCGGCACTGACCCCGGAGGAGAAGCTGATCCTGCACCGCCTTTACATATATCCGGAGCGGGGCAGTGTGGACAGGCTCTGCGGGGAGCTGGGTGTGGAGCAGTCCAGCATCTACCGCAAGCGGGATAGGGCACTGCGGAAATTTACCATTGCCCTTTATGGAGTGTTTGAAAGCCAGTGAAAGTTTTTGCAGCAGAACTTGCAAAAAATATGGCTAAAAAAGGGAAAATATCCACAAACAGGGAAGGGTGGGCGACCTTTCAAAAGATTGTGAAATGTGAACATGAAAGAAAAGTGAAACAAACTTGTGTTTTGTGGTGTTTTGCA
Organism: uncultured Oscillospiraceae bacterium; assembly: GCA_964385085.1. Taxonomy (GTDB): domain Bacteria; phylum Bacillota; class Clostridia; order Oscillospirales; family Oscillospiraceae; genus Faecousia. The sequence goes on along the minus strand of CAYLNV010000188.1, from coordinate 534 downwards.
CTTGCATTTTAGCAGCTTATTTGCTACACTAAGGGTAACTTTTCTTTGGGAGGTAACCAATATGTCCTATGTAGACGAAATTTTTGATCGGGTGAAGCAGCAGAACCCCGGCCAGCCGGAGTTCCATCAGGCGGTGGAAGAGGTTCTGGAGTCTCTGCGCCCTGTAGTGGAAAAGAATGAGGAAGCGTACCGTCGGGAGGCTTTGCTGGAGCGGCTGACCACCCCTGAGCGTGTTATTCTGTTCAGTGTTCCCTGGGTAGATGACAATGGTCAGGTCCAGGTCAATAACGGTTACCGTGTGCAGTACAACGGTGCTATCGGTCCTTACAAGGGCGGCATCCGTTTCCATCCCTCTGTAAACCTGAGTATTCTGAAGTTCCTGGGCTTTGAGCAGATCTTTAAGAACTCCCTGACCGGCCTGCCTATGGGCGGCGGTAAGGGTGGCGCGGACTTTGACCCCAAGGGCAAGTCTGACCGGGAGATCATGGCCTTCTGCCAGAGCTTTATGAATGAGCTGTATAAGCACATTGGACC
>CAYLNV010000187.1:0-3012 GCA_964385085.1 uncultured Oscillospiraceae bacterium | reverse complement strand
TAAGATATATTTACAACTATCTCATCACCATTTGATAAATTAGTCTCATTATCTGCTGACAAATTAATTCCTCTTACTAATGCATAAACTTTACTTATTTCTTCCGCATCTAATTCCTGGCTATCCGATCCCAACACCTTTTTAGTAAAAGCATTTTCATCTATCGAGCACGAATATACATAACCTAATGTATTATATCCTTCCACATTTACTACTACACATTCATCTACTGCAACACGCTTATCCATTGTTGAAATTATAGTTAACCCCATAACCGCTACTACAACTGCTGTTGCTCCAATTTTTAATTTTGTCGCAAACTTTTTATCGTTCTTACTTTTTTCTACTATTTTCCCAACTGTTTCTTTCAATTTTGATAATAATTCTGTCCCTTTACTTCGAAGATTTTCCCAAATTGCTTTCCCTCTGCCTTTAGTCTCTTCTAGTAATTGTTGTGATTTATTTCTTTCAAATTGATAATTATAATTGCCTCCTTGATATTCACTACTGTATCCGTCTAAATTCTGAGTATTTTTACCTTCCTCCTTATCGCCATTAATTTTAGTGCCACACTTTTTACAAAATATCGCACCATCATTTAATTGTGTTCCACATTGTCTACAAAAAATCATGACTAATTTCTCCTACTATCCTTCACGTTTTATTTGCATAATCAACTCATTTGCAAAAACACTATATGTACCATCTTCAGATAATGAATTAATATATGAAAGAACTATATCTTTTGCATCATCTCCTTCGTTTTTTGCCAGTCTATATGCAGTCAAAAAAATATTTAAGACCTCCATCGCATGTGCTGGCAAATGCTTTCCCGTAAAAAAGTTTCCCTCTAACTTACACCAACGAACTCGAATTTTACGAATTTTTGCCATTGCAAAATATGTACGCCAATCATTTGGACAAAGATCTATCGCCAAAGATGCAATTTCTGATTCGTCGCATCCTAAAACACCTAAAACAAGTCCGAAAATTTCATGACGTTTTTGCCGTGTAGAAAGATTAAATGCCCTTAAAAAGGCTGCTCGTAACTGTCGATCAGGTAGATAACGTGTCATATCAACAAATGTATCTAATTCCTGTTTTTCTCCATTTGCGACTTGATATGCTTTTTGATATGCTGGTACAACAGATAAATATCCCGAACGATTTCCACCTGTAGAAGCATATCCTAACCATGCACTCCAACAATCTGGCTCAATGTTAATTGCCTGTTCAAATTTCATATTTGCTCTTTCCGTATCACCAATCTCTATTAGTTTATATCCATCAAGCAACAGTTCTTCTACATCTTTTCCCTCATATCCATAAACATGTTTTGTAATGTTTTGAGTAATCTTCTGAACAATTTGATCCTGCTTTATAACAAACTGAGAAAAACAATTCTCACAAGTTCCAATTTCATGTGAATTAGCAAGTACGATATTCCCTCCACATTGTTCGCATTTTAAACTAATTTTAGCCATTTTTATCACCTTTTATAAAAATAAATTAGACGAGACAAGATATTAAAAACATCTTATCCCGCCTGAAATACATTAATTTTCATTTTTAACGCTATTATGAACGGTAACCACTGTTAATCTGCTTAAGTTCAAGTTTTGCAAATGCAGACTCAGTAGATGCCACAGCCACCGCATACGCAGCTTGTGTACGATGGTGGGCAAAAATGTCGGTAATTGTATTTGCCATATTAATCTGATTCTGAGTATTCAAAACTCTAATTAAATGGTAAATACTAACATACAGATATGAACCAACTGTCGTATTCACAATAACTACTCGATGTCCCTGACCAACTTCAATAGTTACACACAGTTCTTCTTTTGTTCCAACGTAACCACCTAATTTTGTATTCTCAATTGCAACCTTGAGCGGATATTTTTTAAGTTCAAGTTCTTGCAGAATTGTCTGCTCAAGCTGATCTCGCATACCACCAGCTCCATCAAAAATATAACTACGGCTATGTGCGATATGTTCTGTTGTCAATGCATCCTGAAATAATCCCATTTTCATTCCTCCTAGTATTTTAAATAAATTGTATATTTTTAATAATTCTGCAAAAAATGAGCATAATTATTTTAATTATATTTATGCTTTAAACCTTTGTAACTATTTTCGTAGAGTAGCTTACTCTACGATTATCGCTGATATTTTGCAAAAATAAAGTGTTTAACAAAACTGACCACTTTAGTTGACGGAGAATAGCAATGAAAGTTTTTTCATGTTTTCTTTTTTTAATTCCAAAGAAGGATGAACATATCTATTCATTGTAATATTTACAGTAGCATGACCTAATATTTCACTTAAACTTTTAACATCAAATCCCACTTCAACACACCTTGTCGCAAAAGTATGTCGAAGTGAATGAAAATTAGCAGCTTCAATTTCACATATTTTTAGAACTTTTTTAAAATGATTTTGCATTGCTCGTGGCTCTATAAATTTAGATTCACTATTTGTTAAAACATAACCCTCTGAAGAAGTTTGATAGACACTAAGCGTATCTATCAAAATCTTTGACATTGGAATAGTACGAATAGAACAATTACTTTTTGGTGTTGTAATAATAATTTTAGTTTTCTTAGTATTTTCATTCTTATTTTGAATCCGTTGCATTGTTCGCTGTATACAAATAGTTTCTTCTTCGAAAGAAATATCTTCCCAACGTAAAGCACATAGCTCTCCAATTCGAATTCCAGTATACAAACATATAAGAATACCAATATGGTAAGGTGTCAAATCAGATACAATATGTTTATATAATTTTTCTTGCTCTATTCTGCTCAAAACTCGCATTCTAGATGCTCTTTGTTTAACTTGAATATTACTAATATCTAAATCAATTTTTATTCCTTTTTTCTTTGCAAATTTTATGATATTTCGCATTAAAGATAATATATCTGCTACCGTTTTGGGAGATAAACCTGTTCCTTTTTTCCCACCTTTTAATAAAAGTTCGCTACAAAAATTTTCAATTGACTCATATGTTAT
>CAYLNV010000186.1:0-3015 GCA_964385085.1 uncultured Oscillospiraceae bacterium | reverse complement strand
AAATATGTCCACATCGGACCCCTGATGAAGATGGACGGCACTTCCAAGCGCAAGCTTTCCAAGCGAAAGGACCCGGAGCTGGCACTGACCTTCTACAAGGCAGAGGGCTTCCCGGTGGAAGCAGTCTATGAGTACATTATGACTGTCCTCAACTCCAATTTTGAGGACTGGCGCAGAGCCAACCCTGATGCCCCGGCTGACAGCTTCGCCTTCAGCCCCAAAAAGCTCAATCCTGCAGGCAGCCTGTTTGACTATGCCAAGCTGACCGACGTGAGCAAGAATGTGATCGCAAAGATGGATGCCGAAAAGGTCTACACCTTGCTTACGGAATGGGCCAGGGAATTTGATCCGGAGTTTGCTTCCCTTCTGGAAGCGCAGCCTGATTACGCCAAGTCCATTCTGGCGATCGGCAGAGGCGGCAAAAAGCCCCGGAAGGATCTTGCCACCTGGCAGGAAGCCAAGCCTTACATGGGCTTCTTCTATGATCCCTATTTACAAGCACCTGTGTTTGACGAGAAGTTCAGCAAGGAGACTGTGCTGGCTGTCCTTAACAAGTTCCTTGAGAAGTTTGACATTTCTGACGACTCCGGTGTGTGGTTTGACAAGGTCAAGGCGATCACCGAGGAGATCGGCTTTACAACCGATATGAAGGCCTACAAGGCTGACCCCTCCGCTTTCCCCGGTACGGTTGCGGATGTTTCCACCTTTATCCGTCAGGCCGTTACCGGAAAGACCAACTCTCCGGACCTTTACACAGTCATGCAGATCTTAGGCTATGACAGGACCGTTGCCCGGATCAAGGCAGTGATCCATACGCTATGATCAAAAGGCGCGTTGCAGTTCATTTGCAGCGCGCCTTTTTATCAGTTTTTCAAGCTTTGCAGAGGGGCCGGGATCCGGCCGCCACGGGCAATGAAGTCAACGCTCGACTGGTTATGCACCGGCATGACCGGAGCGCTTCCCAGCAGGCCGCCCATCTCCACCCGGTCGCCCACCACCTTACCGGGGGCGGGGATGATCCGGACAGCGGTGGTCTTACTATTGACCATACCAATGGCCGCTTCGTCTGCAATGATAGCAGAAATGGTTTCTGCCGTTGTATCTCCGGGAACTGCGATCATATCAAGTCCCACGGAGCAAACGCAGGTCATAGCTTCCAGCTTATCCAACTGCAGCACACCTGTCTCAGCAGCGGCGATCATGCCCTCATCCTCAGAAACCGGAATAAACGCACCGGACAGGCCTCCCACATGGTTACTTGCCATAACACCGCCCTTTTTCACTGCGTCGTTAAGTAGCGCCAGTGCCGCTGTTGTGCCATGCGTTCCGCAGGTTTCCAGACCCATTTCTTCCAGGATCCGTGCCACGCTGTCGCCCACAGCAGGTGTGGGTGCAAGGCTCAGATCCACGATGCCAAAGGGAACATCCAGCCGCTTGGAGGCTTCCACACCAACGATCTGACCCATGCGGGTGATCCGGAAGGCAGTCTTTTTAATGGTTTCTGCCACCACATCGAAGGGCTGACCCTTCACACCTTGCAGGGCATGGTACACAACACCGGGGCCGGAAACACCTACATTGAGGACGCTCTCCGGTTCGCCAACACCGTGGAACGCACCTGCCATGAAGGGATTGTCCTCCACCGCATTTGCAAACACCACCAGCTTGGCGCAGCCCAGACCGTCATTATCCGCGGTGATGTCAGCGGTCGCCTTAATGATCCTTCCCATTTTGGCAACTGCGTCCATGTTGATACCGGCTCTGGTAGATCCAACATTAACACTGGCACAGACCCGCTCTGTGGCCTTCATGGCTTCGGGAATGGAATCCATCAAGATCCAGTCGCCCTTCGTGCAGCCCTTTTGCACCAAGGCAGAAAAGCCGCCAATGAAGTTAACACCACATTCCTTTGCAGCCTTATCCATGGCAATGGCCAAGGGTACATAGGAATCGGTCTCGCAGCTATTTCCCACAAGGGAAATGGGGGTTACAGAAATTCGCTTGTTGACAATGGGAATACCAAACTCCCACTCGATCTCCTGACCGACCTTCACAAGGTTTTCTGCCTTACGGGTGATCTTATCATAAATCTTTTGTGCGCAGACCTCCACATCCCGGTCCGCACAGTCCAACAGCGAAATACCCATGGTGATGGTGCGGATATCCAAGTGCCGCTTGTCGATCATATCCTGGGTATACAAAACATCCTTCAGATTCAGCATAGCTTATCCTCACACCCGGTGCATCGCGTCAAAAATATCTTCTCTTTGCAGGCGGATACTGAGGTTCATTTCCTTGCCTGCTTCCTCCATTTTCCGGGCCAGCTCTGCCAGCGGCAGGGTGCTGCCAGATACATCCACCACCATCATCATGGTAAAGTAGCCCTGCATAACTGTCTGGCTGATATCCAGAACATTGATATTCCATTTCGCAAGATGGGTACAAACAGCAGCAATAATGCCGACCTGGTCCTTACCGACCACCGTTACGACTGCTTTCATGCCTTACACCTCGTAGTCTGCGCAAACTCTGCTGTCCAGCATATGCCAGAAATGCTCCTTCGCTTCCAGATGCGCGGGATGCTCCGCGTATTTTGCAAGAGATTCCCGGCAGTCAAACTCAGAGTACAGCGCGTAGTCCATGCCGCCCTGATAGCAGGCTCTGATCTCCATTTTCTGAAGCCCCGGGATCTTTCCCACCAACGGCTCCAGCACAGAGCGGATCAGCTCCACTGCTTCCGGCTTATTAACACCCTCCTTCAGGGTATAGATCACAATATGCTTTACCATAAAGATTCCTCCATTTTAAGTAAATTTCTTTTTGACGGTCTGATATATGGTAGGGCGGTGCTTGCTCCCGCCGCAAAGGCCCCCTTGCCTAAAGGGTGCTGGCAAAAATCGGCTCTTCGCAACCGATTTTTGACTGGGGGATTTATGCCACAAGGCGACATATCGCCCTGTCGGGCGATTATCCCTCCACCGCTGACGCGGTCCCCCTCCCTCTAGGCGAGGGAGG
>CAYLNV010000185.1:0-3052 GCA_964385085.1 uncultured Oscillospiraceae bacterium | reverse complement strand
TAGCGGATCAGGTTTATGGGATTGTAATTGATATCCTGTGTCAGCAGGGTGAAGATCGCGTGTGCGCCCATGATAATGCCTACCCAGACACAGATCTTCAGGTGGGAATACTTTTCGTTCGGCAGGGCACCTTTTTTGTAAAACAGTTCGGCTGTGCCCCATAAAAGAGCGGTTGCAATGGAAAAGAATAACCAAGACATAATCGTTTTCTCCTTATAATTTTACGAGTCCTGCATCAACGATTTTTTGCAGGCTCATTAGAATACCAAGTTTTGCGTGGCACCATGTCAGACCACCCTGGAAGTAAACGGCATAGGGAGGACGGATGGGGCCGTCGGCGGACAGTTCAATGGAAGAGCCCTGCACAAACGCGCCTGCTGCCATAATGACCTTGTCGTTATAGCCGGGCATATCCCAGGGCATAGGAGTGGCAAAGGAATCCACAGGTGCGGCGGCCTGAATACCCTTGCAGAAGGCGATCATGCCCTCTTCACTTCCAAGTTCCACAGCCTGAATGATGTCGTGCCGGCTTTCCGTTGCGTTTGGCACACACTTGAAGCCCAGGGGCTCATAGAGATTCGCAGCAAAGATCGCACCCTTTTCTGCACCGGCTACCACTGTGGGCGCAAGGAACAGACCCTGATAGAGACTTGGCATCAGACCCAGATTTGCGCCAACCTCCTGGCCCAGACCGGGTGCAGATAACCGATAGGCACAGCGATTGACACATTCCTGCGTGCCGCAGATATAACCGCCAATGGGAGCAAGTCCACCGCCCGGATTCTTGATCAAAGAGCCAACGGTCATATCTGCGCCCACATCGGAGGGCTCGACCATCTCAACAAACTCGCCGTAGCAGTTGTCAACCATCACCAGTACATCCGGCTTGACAGATTTACAAAATGAGATCAGCTCACCGATCTGCTTCACGGAGAAGGTAGGACGTGTAGCGTAGCCCTTGGACCGCTGAATGGTAACCAGCTTTGTTTTCTCGTTGATCGCCTTGCGGATACCCTCGTAATCAAATGTGCCGTCATCCAGCAGATCTACCTGACGGTAGGTAACACCGTATTCAGCAAGGGAACAAGCACTGGGTCGAATACCGATCACTTCCTGAAGGGTGTCGTAGGGGAGACCCACAGGGCTGAGAAGCTCATCACCGGGCAAAAGATTGGCTGACAGTGCCACTGTCAATGCATGAGTGCCGCAGGTGATCTGCGGGCGAACCAGCGCCGCTTCTGTATGAAATACATCTGCATATACTTTTTCGAGATTATCCCGGCCTACATCATCGTAGCCATAACCGGTGGTAGCAGCAAAGCAGGCAGCAGAAACACGGTTCTTCTGCATGGCGGCGACCACCTTGGCCTGATTGTATTCTGCGATCTGGTCAATGGTATCAAAGCGATCCTTAAGCACCGTCAGTGCATCCTCACCATAATGATATACGGCAGGGGAGATGCCCATTGTATTATATAGCTCCAAAAGCTCAGTCATTGTCTTTTTCCTCGTTTCTATTGCTGTCAAAAATTTGGTCTGCCAGCTCACGCAGCAGCTCCGGTCTGGAGACGATCAGTCCCTTTTCTTCCTCACCTAAAATCAGGAGCGTGTCTCCGGGGTGGATTTGGAACATTTCCCGGGCTTCCTTTGGGATCACGATCTGCCCGCGATCACCGACTTTTGCTGTCCCAAACACCCGTTGGGAATTGTGTTTTCCCAATATGTGTTTACCACCGGCCATTTCATTCTCCTTTCATACTTTTCATACTTTTCACACAAGACAGAGTATACCGAATTATCATGAAAATGTCAATAACCGGTAAGTCTTGATTTTGAATTCGGATTTTGTTTGTTGTTTCTGAACAGAAGACAGATGTCTTTGAAGGACACGATTGTAAATTGTTCCAAAAGTAATAAAATTCACCGTTTGGCTCTTTACAACTTTAGTGCGATGAAGTATAATACGGACATCCAAACAAACCTACGGGTAAATGAAAGGAACGTTTATTATGAAAAAGTTATGTGCAATGATGCTGGCCATCCTTATGCTGGTTGCTTGCTTCGCAGGCTGCTCCAATGACAACCTGGCTGATGAAGCAGGTAAGGATGATTCAACCGCTGGTACGACATCAGCCGATACCACCGCAGGCAGTGAAGCAAATGAAGACCAGGCGGATGCTGATGATGCGGTTAAGACCGTGGTTGTTGGCTACACCATCTATGAGCCCATGAACTACTTTGATGAAAATAACAAGCTTATCGGCTTTGATACCGAATTGGCTGAAGCTGTATTCGGCAATCTGGGCTACAAGGTCATCTTCCAGGAGATCGACTGGAACTCTAAGTACACTGATCTGAACTCCAATACGATCGATTGTGTGTGGAATGGCTTTACCTGCAATACTGCTGATGATGACGGTGTTGCCCGCGCGGATAAGGTTGACTTCTCTTATAATTACATGGAGAACCGTCAGGTCGTTGTTGTTAAGAAGGGTTCTTCTATCAAGACTGTCGATGATATGAAGGGTAAGTTTGCAGCCGTTGAAGGCGGCTCTGCCGGTGAGACCTATGCAACCGGTATCGATGAAAACATTGTTCTGACAAAGTGCCTGAAGCAGACTGAGTGCCTGACTGAGGTGCTGTCTGGCAATGTGGACTATGCAGTGCTGGATGCGCAGCTTGCCAAGAGCTATGTTGGTAAGGGCGACTATGCTGATCTGGAAGTGGTGGATGCACTGTCCAGCGATGTAGAGTACTATGCCATCGGCTTCAAAAAGGGCAGTGAGCTCACTGCTCAGGTAAATGCAGAGCTGGAAAAGCTGGCTGCTGATGGCACTATTGCCGAGCTGGCCGAAAAGTACGGTGTTTCCAATACTGCCATTACTGATTTTTCCGATCAGAAATAAACCAAACTTAGGAGTACTGAAATGTCGTTCTTAGAGGTAACATTATTTCTTCTGGACGGCTTTTGGATATCCCTGCTAATCTTTGCGGTGACGCTGCTGTGCGGCGCACCGCTTGGTTTGCCTATAGCCTTTTGCTCCATGAGCCG
>CAYLNV010000184.1:0-3094 GCA_964385085.1 uncultured Oscillospiraceae bacterium | reverse complement strand
CCCGACCTACTGATTCGTAGTCAGTCACTCTATCCAACTGAGCTACCAGCGCATAAGCGCGTCGATCAACGCGCCTGCATATAATAGCACAACGAAATATAAAATGCAAGACTTTTTTTGAAAAAATCGGAAAATACTTTTTTACACCTTCGCACAGTGCAGTTTTGTGCCGGTCCGTCCGACTGTCAGCTTGCGAATTGCCATGCCAACCAGCAGGACGATCCAGGCAGCAGCGGTGAAGCCTGCAATATAGATAAGGAGATTCAGCGGAAACGGCACGGCTTCATGGATAAGACTGTATAACGGCAGCGTGCAATCCCAGTGAGGACTGATGAAGAACATATTAAAGGTTTCCTTCAGTCCGGTAAGATGCGCCAGCTCATTCATTCCGGCTGCCATGAGGACGCAAGCGGCAAATACCGGCGCAGCTTTTAGTACTGTCTTGTGTGCAAGCTTTACATAGCCGGTTGACAGCAGGTATATGCCAATGGCTACCATTGAGCCGTGGCAGATCATGGTTTGAACATTGATGCCTATGGTATCAATGAACACATCACCGGGATAGAACATCACGCACAGGCCTGCAAACAGGGAAAAGGTTGCCAGATAGCTGCACAGTGCGTCGTGGAGCTTTCCCCGCGTCAGCGCTGCAAGCGATCCCACATACATGGGGGTAGAGCAGAACTGGAACGGGAAGGCATACCATTGATAATGCCTTCTCTCTTTCTGAGATTATCGAATTAAGTGCATTTATCACATTCGATGGAAATTGACAAGGGTTTTAACCTGTAGTAAAATAAGAGAAAACGAGGGGAGGACAAGCAGTGTCTGATGTTTTAGCGAAGCTGCCGGAAGCGCTGCTTGGCTGGTATGAGAAAAACAAGCGGCAGCTCCCCTGGAGAGAAGACCGGGAACCATATCATATCTGGCTTTCGGAGATCATGCTCCAGCAGACCCGCGTGGAGGCGGTCAGAGATTATTACACCCGCTTTTTGTCTGTGCTGCCGACGATCGAAGCATTATCGCAAGCGGACGATGAGCTGCTCCACAAGCTGTGGGAGGGCTTGGGCTATTACAGCCGTGTTCGCAACCTGAAAAAAGCAGCCTGTGTGATCATGGAGCAGTATGGGGGAGCGTTCCCGGTGGACCATCGTGAGGTTCTTGCCCTGCCGGGCATTGGCCCTTATACTGCCGGTGCGATCTGCTCCATTGCATTTGATCAACCTACACCGGCAGTGGACGGCAATGTTCTGCGGCTCGTTACGCGCCTGACGGACGACCCCACATCCATTGATTCTCTTGCCTATAAAAAGCAAGTGCAGGACGCATTGCAGAAGGTCTATCCTGACCGCGGAGGAGATTTCACCCAGGCGCTGATGGAGCTTGGCGCTACGGTCTGTGGACCAAACCGAAAGCCGGATTGTCGGCATTGTCCATGCTGTGGATTCTGCCTTGGTTATCAAAGAGGTACTGCGGAGAAGCTACCGGTAAAGCAGCCCAAAAGAGCCAGGAGAAAAGAAGACAGGACTGTATTTATTTTAAGCTGTGATGGGGCTTGCGCGCTGCGGAAAAGGGGAGCGGAGGGGCTTCTTGCAGGTCTTTGGGAGCTTCCTAATGTATCCGGCAGGCTCAGCATAGATGCGGTTTTGCGCGAAGTGGAGAGAATGGGTCTTATCCCCGAAGAAATACACCGGACAGTGGAGCGAAAACATATATTTACCCATATAGAATGGGATATGTTTGGAGTGTACGTGGAAGTGAAAGAGCCTTCCGGAGCGTTTCTTTGGCTCACCGCGGAGGAAATTGAAGCACGGGCAGCACTGCCTACAGCGTTTCGCCAATTTCTGGATATTACAAAAGCAATATGATTTCTTCTAAAATAATAGAAATATGAAAAATAATGTTTGACAAATTAGGTAATTGCCTATATAATAGCTAAGCACGACTGCGAGGAGGGGGATACTATGCTGCTTGGACTGTCTAAGATCATTGACCGTCCCGGAGAAAGTATTGACTTTTCCACCAGCGTGGATCTGAGCGATCTTCTGTATGGTACAAGCCATCCGGTAAGTGAGCCGGTGCTGGCCAGCGGAACGGTAAGAAATACCGCCGGTGTGCTGGTAATGACCGGGTCGATCACGACCTGTATTCACGGCATTTGCGACCGTTGCGCCGCTGATTTTGACCGGAATGTGGAGCTTCCCATTGATGTTGTATTGGTGGAAGCGCTTTCCAACGAAGAAAACGAAGATGAATGGGTGTTCCCTCTGGAAGGAGACAGCGCGGATTTGGAGGACATTGTGCGGACGGTGTTCGTGCTGAATATGGATTCCAAGCTGCTGTGCAAGCCTGATTGCGCAGGTGCTTGCTGCCGTTGCGGTAAGAACCTGAACGATGGTCCTTGCACTTGCCAGAAAGAGATCGATCCCCGCTTTGCTGCTTTACGGCAGCTTCTCGATAAGTAAGTAAAAGAAATGCTGTAAAAGCAGTTTGACCAAGGAGGTGTCATCCATGGCTGTACCTAAGTGTAAAGTGTCCAAGGCCCGCCGCGATAAGCGCCGTGGTTCCAACTGGAAGCTGTCTGCTCCCAGCGTAGCGGTTTGCTCCAAGTGTGGTGAGCCTGTCATGCCTCACAGAGCATGCAAGGCTTGCGGTAACTACAATGGCCGTCAGGTTCTGGCTGCCAAGGCTGACTAAGGCAGGAAAAACCAGGGGAAGGCGTAGAGAGCCTTCCCCTTTTTCCTTTTTTGGGACAGCGGATCTTTTTCCGCAAGCCGACACAATAATAAAAAGTACATGAATTAACGGCAGGTTCTTGATTTGTGAAGAAACTTATGCCATAATGTTTATAATGTGTTTTGAAGGAAAGGGGAGATCCCAATGGCAAAACCTTTGGTTGCGATCGTTGGGCGGCCCAATGTGGGCAAGTCCATGTTGTTTAATAAGCTGACCGGACACAGGACATCCATTGTTGAGGACACCCCCGGTGTAACCCGGGATCGGATCTATGGAGACTGCGAATGGTGCGGCCGGAATTTCTCTCTGGTGGATACCGGTGGTATTGAGCCGGGCACAGAGAATGATATGCTGAAAT
>CAYLNV010000183.1:0-3126 GCA_964385085.1 uncultured Oscillospiraceae bacterium | reverse complement strand
TGAAAGAAACAAAAACGCTCTTTTCCTTGTCCTCACTCACATTGCTACAAAGAACGAAGCAGACCTTCGCAGACTTGAAGAAGAAGCACTAAAGCAGTTCTCCGAAAAGTTGGACAAGCGCAATATTTTATTTGTTGACAGCAAAGCTGAATTATATTCAAAGAAGTTTGCTGAATTTGAGAACATTGATGCGATAGGTACAGAGCTTATAAAACTTAACCGAGCAGGAACGCTTGATGACTTTGTTAAAGCAGCCTATTCGGATACAAGCGGACTTTTTGGAGAAGGTGATGCTCAAGATTTCATAAAAAAGCTCCAAGAAAAATCTCGCTTCTATCAGATTTATCAATCCTTGGAGGTGTTTGGTAGAAAGGCTCATTACATTCTTCTCGCTGACTTGCTTGACTCTATAAGCAAACTTTATGGTAAGCTTTGGAACGATATGAACTCCCGTATTGATATGTTCAGACAAAAGGCTGAAGACCCGACTGAACTTGCCAAGAAGATTGCCCTTGTAAAACAGGATTTGGACATCATTCAGAATAAAATGAGCCGTGGCGTAGATGGCGTTGTTCGTCGATTTCGTGGCGACGAAGGAATAATCAAAACCGAAGCAGAGGCAGCGGTACAGGATTTTTTATCATCTGTCGGGAAGATAGCCCCCGACTCTGATACTGCTTTTAATAAGTTAGAAAGGCTGTCTTTGCAAAAAATCGACCAATTCAAAGCACTACAAGAAAGATTGCAGCATCAAGTAGTTGAAGAATTTGATAAAGAATTGGTAGCGCTAAGCGATAAAAGTTCCATTCCATTTGAATCTTTGAAACCCGATTTTACCGATGCTACTTTCAAGAAAATCAAGGAATCTACGAAATCTAAGGCGTATGAAACACGCTCTTATGAGGAAGGAACCACATTCAAGAAAACGCACACCTACTCCGAGTATGTGCAGAACAAGCATTTTGATATAATCAAGAAAGACATTTTACGTCGTTTAGATGAGCTGAAAAACAGCTTGATTGAAAATCTGGAGGATTTTGTCGAAAACATTCGTACAAAATATATCGAGGAACTTTCCAAAAATGCTAATGCAAAAAAAGCTGAATTGGATGCAATCAATGATGCCAAAAATACAGCCGAGCAAATCCAAGAGATAATTGCAAAGCTGACAGCTAAAGCTGAACTGTTCTCTGCAGCTCAAAGCGAAGCAAAGAAAATTAAAGGAGGTATTTCAAAGTATGTACAGCACAACAATTAAACCCAAGGTAGATACAATGTTTACCGACCTTAGAAAAAAGGTCGCTACAATCGTGGCAGAGTCTTCCAATTCTAACGAGGCTGTTGCAACCGTAACAAAGCTCGTCAGTTCCGAACTTAGCACACGCAGCAAATCCATTTTGAGTGATATGTTGTTTGATTTGTCCGATAAACTGATGGAGACAGAGTTTTTTTCAGATATTTCAAAGCAGAACAAGTTTTATGAAATAAATCTTCGTCAAGAAATACTGAGCAAATATCAATTTGCATCGAGCACTATTGTTAATTATCAAGAAGCATCCAAGGAAATTCAAGCCTTGAAGGTCGGTGGTGCTACGCTTCTGGCGGGAGGAGTAATTGAGGTTGGTGTAGTCTTGATTGCAGGTCTCTCTCTTTCAAGCCTTGTCCCTATCCCTATAAGTTTACTTATCGTAGCTTCTATTGGATCTGCTGTAGCAGACTACTATGCTATTGAACCGGCTCGCAATAAAAAGGCTTTGGCTGCGGCATTGGACAATTATCTTATTCAAACTCAGAAGCAGTTTTTAGGTTGGTTTGATGAGGTTGAAGTTTTCTTCAACAAGAGAGTTGAAGAAATCAAGCAAACCATGTGAGGTGCTTGAAATGGAGAACAATGCACTTATACAAAAACAAGAAAAACTACTAAAAGAATTTAACAATGACAGTAAAATTGTTGGCGAGCAAACTGCCGAATTTCTTCGCCTTGTATATCCATCATATCTCGTAAATCAATCCGATATAGAGTCATTGATGGACTCCGACAGTACGCTTCGACTTCAAAGCATGACGTTTTTTCGTATCGCCAGTTGTACGGCAGATAATGTAGAAAAAGTCTTCGAGAACGTCAATGAGCGATTTGAAAAGCTATTTACCGCTTTATATTCTATAGATATTCCGATTGCCTATGGATTGATAAGCAACGGCGGTATTACTAACCTTGTAATTGGCGTATATCAAAGCAAAGATGCAGAGAGCTTAAAAGCCATTACACAAGGTATGCTTTCCGGCATTGAACTTGAGGCAATCAGCCCGAATTTTACGGATAGTGGAACCTCTAATAGAAACTATGGCGTTTTAGCGGGAGTGCCCTCGTTGTTTGTACAGGAGCAAAAGCAAACATTCAGTTTGTCTTCCATCATGCGAAGCCTTAATGGGCAGAACTACACTTTATTGTTCATCGCAAAGCCTGTAAATCAATCTGTTATATCTCAAAATATTTCTGAATTGATTTCTGTTAGAGATAAAGCTTTTGCTGTAAGTAAACGAAATGTTGCAAGGAGCAGCAGCTACTCTGAAACCACTTCTAACACGAAAAATGTGAGTGACACTAAGAATAGCGTAGCTGGACAGGTTGGCTCTGGAGCAGGAGCCAGCGTTGGTGCCGTTGCAGGTGCATTGTTAGGTACTTTTGTCATTCCAGGACTGGGCACTATGGCAGGTACAGCCATAGGCGGTGCTGTAGGTGGTGGTTTAGGAACGGTAATCGGAAATCTCGTCGGTAAAGGAAAATCACACACAGAAGGATATAGCGAATCTATTTCCAAGGCTATTACCGATGGAGAAACCGTTTCGGGAGATATACAAAACGGTTTTGCATTGGAATTGATGAATTATGCCGACAATGCTATTGAGCGATTGAAGGGCGGACAAAATAACGGAATATGGCAAACTGCCATTGCCTACTCTGCCGAAACAGAAATGGCACGAAATATTATTCGTGCGTGTTTAAGTGGAGAATTATCGAAACTCGATGCTGAAAAACTTCCCATGTTGGCATTTGAGCCAAAGAAGTCAACAGGCGAAGTTCTGCGTATCCCTGCGTTTCTCGATAATACATATCAGAATCCG
>CAYLNV010000182.1:0-3132 GCA_964385085.1 uncultured Oscillospiraceae bacterium | reverse complement strand
GGAGGTAGCTCAATTTTTGAGCTACCTCCCAAACCTTTTCATTCACCTTGGAAAATATACGTTTCTTTACAGCCCCTTTTGTTAGTCCGCAATATATTCTGCTATATCCTCCAGCCTGCAATTAAGTGCAGTGCAAAGCTTGCTTAAAGTCTTTGTTTCTATATTCTCGTTGGCTTTCAATCTCCGTATCGTTTTGCTGTCAATGCCGCATTGTTCCCGGAGCTTATAGGTGGAGACACCTTTTTTCTCCATCGTCTCCCAAAGCCGATCAAAGCGAATCATAATATACCCCCTAAGCTGTCTTGACAGAAATTATTATGGGGGTTATAATCTTTTTTATTAAGGGGATATAACCCCCATACTTAACACAAAAGGGGATAAGCATATGGATCATTCTCTCTATGGGTATTTAAGCAGACGCTCCGATGAGGAACTGCAGGCAATTGTGCGGTGCTGCTTAAGGGAAGAGAATATCAAGGAATATTATTATGTAATTCCTGAGATCATAAAGATACTGGAGGAAAGAGAAAAGAAACGGGCTGTGGAGCCGGATTGAATGTGGGAGCGGATGCATCCTCATAAAGACAGGATTTTCGATGGATGTTACGATCCGCCAAATCTTGCAAGGATAACCGTAAACTCTTTTTCAAATTGCTTGACAGACCGGTGTCTTTTGCGTATAATCGTCTCAACTTCATAAGACAGTTCGTAACCATCCTGTCGGTAAACAAAACTAGGGAACGGATGGGCGCAATGCGTCCATTTTCCTTTTTAAGGAGAAAAAACAATGAACAAGAAAACAAAGATCC
The DNA here is from genome assembly GCA_964385085.1 of uncultured Oscillospiraceae bacterium. Taxonomy (GTDB): domain Bacteria; phylum Bacillota; class Clostridia; order Oscillospirales; family Oscillospiraceae; genus Faecousia. The sequence goes on along the minus strand of CAYLNV010000182.1, from coordinate 2,323 downwards.
TGGCCCACGGGGCATTGATCGCAGCGCTGTATGTGGCGCTTACCTATTTGCAAAATTTCCTGCTTCCCGGCTCTGCCTCCATGGCGATCCAGTTCCGGGCATCGGAAGCCTTGTGTGTTCTGGCTTTTTTTACACCGGCTGCCATTCCCGGTCTGACCATCGGATGCCTGCTTTTTAACATCAGCAATTCAGGAGCGATGCTTCTGGATGTGGTGATCGGAAGCGCTGCCACCTTGTTGGCTGTGTCGGGTATGTACCTGACCCGTAAGATCACAGTGAAGGGATATCCATTGCTTGGAATGTTGCTGCCTGCAGTGTGCAACGGTGTGCTGGTGGGTTGGGAGCTGGACTATTATTTCGGCGGCGGTTTCTGGATCAATGCCTTATATGTTGCCATTGGAGAGCTGGCGGTGCTGCTGACCTTGGGAAGCCTGCTTTATGATACGATGAAAAACCGAGGACTTGCCCGGACACTTGATTTGTAGTATAATGAAGAAAATGCTGAAAATGAGGTAATACCTATGGATAAATGCAATTATCCGGCAAATTATATGGAAATATCCATGGAATCCTTGCAGGAGAACACAAGGGCGGTCGTACAGAGCGTCGGTGTGCCGGTGATCGGTGTGGTGAAGTTTGATGGCTACGGTGTGTCCTTGCCGGTGGCGGCAAAGGCATGGCAGAGCGCAGGTGTTACTATGCTTGCGGTGTCCGAAAGCTGGGAGGCTCTGGCACTGCGGCAGGCGGGCTTTACAGAGGACATTCTGCTGATGGCACCTGTGTCCGATGCCGGGGTCGTGAAGACCCTTCTGGAAAACAATATTATCTTAACCGTATCCGATCTCCAAAATGCCCGGTTCTATTTGGAGAACAAGGGAGAGGCTCCGCTTCGCGTCCATGTGAAGGTGGACACCGGCATGGGCCGCTTTGGTGTCCACTGGACACAAAAGGCCCAGCTTCAGGAGATCTACGGGCTGGACGGCCTGCAGATCGAGGGGATATTCTCCCATTTTGCCAAGTCCTTCGAGAAAAAATATAAGCTGACAAAGGTGCAGCTTGACCGCTTCCTGCAGGCAGTGCAGGCGGTAAAGGAAGCAGGCTTTGCGCCGGGCCTTCGCCACATTGCCAATAGCTGTGCGGCCCTCCGCTTCCCGGAGACCCGGTTGGATGCGGTGCGGGTAGGCTCTGCACTGGTAGGCGCGCTGATCGCACCTGTGCCTGTGGAGTTAAAGCCGGTCCATACCTGCAAGGCCCAGGTGGTTGCCATGAAGGAACTGCAAAAAGGCGACACCATGGGCTATACCGCTGTGTGCAAAGCCAAGGGGGCAACGACTGCCGCGGTGGTGGCCATCGGACAGAGCCACGGCTTCGGAATGACCGGAAAGCCGGACCCCTATCCGCTGCTGGACCTGGCGGTTTACCTTTACCATCTGATCCTGGGTTATAAAAATCAGCCCTGTGCGGTATATAATGACAGAAAGCTGAAGCTGATCGGCAGAGTGGGCAGTCAGTATACATTATTTGACGCTACAGGCAGCGATGTAAAACCCGGGGACTACGTAACAGTCCGGGTACCGCTGCTCCAATATAACGGCAAAAGGGAATATGTATAAATTCCGGGCGCGTTCATTTGAACGTGCCCGGTTCTCTGTTTGAAACTGAAATTTGCTTGCAAGGTATATTCTTGCAAAAACCGGTCCATACTGCTTTGCAAGGAGGCGGTATGTGTGAAATTGCGGGATGTAATGACCTCACCTGTGATCCGGATCGGTGCAGAGGAATCTGTTGAGGTGGCAGCCAGACACCTTGCACATTATAATATAGGTGCGTTGCCGGTCTGCGATCAGCGGGGAGTCCTGTGCGGTGTGGTGACGGACCGGGATCTTGTAACCCGGTGCCTGGCGGCGAACCGTTCCCCGGCCAATACCACAGTCGGGCAGATCATGACCGGACAGGTCGTATCCGCTGAATCGGATATGGAGGTGGGGGTGGCCGCACACCTGATGGGCAGGAGACAGATCCGCCGCTTGCCGGTTACGCAGAATGGCCACCTGTGCGGTATGGTGAGCTTGGGAGACCTTGCGTCCAGAGAGGAAAGCGTGATGGATGCGGCCGATGCATTGACGGATATTTCCGATAATATCACAGCGATTTAAGGTCTGAAAAAATTTTTTAAAAAATTTGAAAAAAGTTCTTGACAACCGGCTTTGGTTGTGATAACATATGCAGGCTGTCCGATGAACGGCGACCGCCGGGAGGTCAGCAAAAACTGTACCTTGTAAATTGAATAACGCAAAGACGAACTATAACACCTTGGACAATT
>CAYLNV010000181.1:0-3146 GCA_964385085.1 uncultured Oscillospiraceae bacterium | reverse complement strand
ACCACCGGAAGGGCTATCAGATCCCCGAGGCCGGACGGACCGCCCGTGGCACCGCCATGGTCAATGTGCTGCCCCTGGAGCAGGACGAGCATGTAACGGCAATGGTGGTTACCCGTGAATTCCATGAGGATGAGTATCTGATGATGGTTACCCGGAAGGGTACGGTGAAGCGGATCCCCTTCATTGCCTTAAGCACCAGAAGAAAGACTGGTATCCGGGCCATTACCCTGGACGAGGGTGATCAGCTTATCAATGTTATGCGCACAAACGGCAACGATAACATCATTCTTGCCACCGCAAACGGTATGGCGATCTGCTTCAATGAGAACGATGTTCGTCCTATGGGCAGAGATGCAGTGGGCGTTCGCGGAATTATGTTAACCGGCGATGATTTTGTGATCGGTGCAGAAAAGGCCGAGGACGATACCACCTTGCTGACGGTTACAGAAAACGGCTACGGCAAGCGTACGGAACTGGTGGATTACCTGCGCACCGGTCCGAATGGTGAGAAGGTGGCCCAGAGCCGTGGCGGTAAGGGTCTGAAGAACTATAACATCACAGCCAAGACAGGTAAGGTTGCAGGCTGCCGTGTTGTGAAGGATACAGACGATGTGATGCTGATCGAAAGCGGCGGTGTCATTATCCGTGTGCCGGCCTCCAGCATTAACATTTATAAGCGTGATGTGCAGGGTGTGATCGTCATGCGCATTGAAGAGGGCAATCAGATCGTTTCCATCGAGCGGGTGGAAGCAGCAGAGGAGACGGTTGAAGCGTGAAAACCGTGATCCTTTATACCGATGGCGCTTGTTCCGGCAACCCCGGCCCCGGTGGCTGGGGTGCCATTCTGGAATTTAACGGGATAGAAAAGGAACTGTCCGGCGGCGAAAAATGCACCACCAATAACCGGATGGAGCTGACCGCCGTGATCCGGGGTCTGCAGGCCCTGAAGGAGCCTTGTATCGTGGAGCTGTATTCCGACAGCAAGTATGTGATCGACGCGTTGGAAAAGGGCTGGGCCTGGGGCTGGCGGAAAAAGGGCTGGATCAAGTCCGATAAAAAGCCTGCCCTGAACCCGGACCTGTGGGAGATCCTGCTGGACCTGACTATGAAGCACGAATTGCACTACCACTGGGTCAAAGGCCACGCGGACAATCCCAAAAACAACCGCTGCGACCAGTTAGCTGTTGCCCAATGGCAAAAACTGAAATAATATACTGTAGGGGAGGGTCTTTCAAATAAAGGAGAGGCCTTCCTTTTACAAAGCCAGCCATCGACCTTCCACGTCATTGCGAGGGCACATAAGTGCCCGTGGCAATCCGTTAAATATATAATTTACGAGATACGGTTTGCCACGTCGCCTAAAGGCTCCTCGTAAAGACGTGGAGATACGATAGAAGTTCGTGAAAACAGACCTGCTACCAAAACACACGTCATTGCGAGGGTGCGCCAGCACCCGTGGCAATCCGTATTCTTTTCGTATTTATATAATAGAAAGGAAACAATACAATGAATTATTATGTATATATTCTTTCTAATGTAACAAATACGACGATTTATACGGGTGTAACCAATGATTTGGTAAGACGGGTATATGAACATAAACATAATTTTGACAAGGGTAGTTTTGTAACGAAATATTCTGTGCATAAATTGGTTTATTTTGAAAGCACGCCTAGTCGATATTCTGCGATTTCCAGAGAAAAGCAAATAAAGTCCTGGAATAGAAGACGGAAAAATCAATTAGTAGAATCAATGAATCCGGAATGGATTGATTTATATGATTCTATTTTGTAAGAGAACGGATTGCCACGTCGCTGTGCTCCTCGCAATGACGTGGTTTTCGGAGCAATTTGGAAAATTACAACAGGCGGGGTGAAAAGCTTGTATATAAACATCGGTAATGATATGGCGGTGCGGGAGAGTTCTGTGATCGGAATTTTTGATATGGACAACACTTCCACCTCAAAACGGACGCGGATATTTTTGGAAATGGCACAAAAGGAGGGCGCGATCGTGCCCTGCGACGATCTGCCGAAATCCTTCATCGTAACCACAGAATACGGCATGACGAGGGTATACGAATCTACCTTATCCACTGCCACATTGGAAAAACGAATAAAATGATGCGGGGAGGGGCTTGATCCTCCCTGCAATACACGAAAAAACGACTCCGGACTGCGATCCGGGGTCGTTTTTTATCTACTTGTATTTCTTTTTGGAAAGGGTAGGTTTTTGGAAAAGCCTAAAAGATAATCGGCAGAAACATGGAAATAACGGCAGATGGCCTTCAGGTCGTCCATTCCCGGCTCATATTTTCCACATTCCAGATAAGAGACCTTTCGTTGCGTCATGCCCAACTGCGTCCCCAGCTCCGTTTGATTTAGTTCTGCGTTTTCCCGTAATAGTTTTAGCTTTTCGCCAAAGGTCAATTCCATACCGATCACCACACACAATTTATCATAGACGGAATGTTTCTATTGACATTTAGACGGATAACGTCTATAGTTATAGTGTGTCATATTTCCAAGCAATTATGGGAGGAGACTATGGATCATTCAATTCGCGGGTATTTGGAAAGGCAGTCTCTGGATAATTTAGAAGCCATTATACAATTTTGCGCAGGACAAGAAGATACATATTATAAAGATATTTTGCGCATGGCAGTGGAAATTGCAGAAAGCAAGAAAACGACTCCGGATTAGGTTCCGGAGTCGTTTTTTATGGGATAAAATTGGTTAGCGGACGAACAGGGACCAGTCGATGGACAGCAGGAAGCCGGCTGCGATGGCAGAACCGATCACACCTGCCACATTGGGGCCCATTGCGTGCATCAGCAGGAAATTGGAGGGATTGTTCTTCTGGCCGACCAGATTGGAAACGCGGGCAGCCATGGGAACAGCAGACACACCGGCAGAGCCGATCAGGGGATTGACCTTGCCGCGGGTCAGCTTGCACATCACAACACCGCCAAGCATACCGCCTGCAGTGGACAGGCCGAAGGCCACAACACCCAGCACAACGATCATCAGGGTCTGTGTGGTCAGGAAGGTGGAGCCTACCATGGTGGCGCCCACAGAGGTGGACAGCAGGATCGTAATGATGTTCATCAGGGAATTCTGCACGGTATCGCTCAGACGGTCGGTCAG
>CAYLNV010000180.1:0-3154 GCA_964385085.1 uncultured Oscillospiraceae bacterium | reverse complement strand
GTACAAGGAGGAAAGCTCTGCACTGATCCGTATGTACTTAGGCGGTCAGTTTGGTACAAAGCCTTCTGATGTAAATGCCTATGCGGCTTCTGCTTTTTATGCAGTGGACCGCTTTGCATCCTACAAAATGGACTGGGGGCAATGGTACGAGGAAGGCGGGATCGTCCTTTCCGACCGGTACACCACCTCCAACGCTGTTCATCAGGCATCCAAGGAATCAGAGCAGACCCAGGGTGAATACCTGAAGTGGCTGTATGATTTTGAATATGATAAGCTGGGTCTGCCCCGCCCCGACCTGACGCTGTATCTGGATGTTCCCACGGATTTTACCGAGCGGCTTCTGCGCCATCGGGAGCAGGATACCAATACCAAGGCGGATATCCACGAGCAGGACACTGAATATCTTGCCACCTGTCGGAAAACCGGACGCAAGGCAGCAGATTATTACGGCTGGACTGTGATCGAATGTGTTAAGGATGGGGCAATGCGCTCTATAGAAGATATCCACGCTGAAATTTATCAGCACGTAAAAAAATGTCTGGAGGGGTAAACTATGGTATATATGCTGCTTGGAACGGGCTTCGAAGAAACAGAAGCCATTGCACCTCTGGACCTGCTGCGCCGGGCCGGTGTGCAGGTATTGACCGTCGGCATTAACGGCAAGACTGTATATGGCGGCCACAACATTGGCATTGAGGCAGACATCACCATCGATGAAATGGACCTGACGGATCTTGAAATGATCGTTCTGCCCGGCGGATTGGGCGGTGTTGCCTCTGTCCGGGCAAGTCAGCCTGCCATGGATGCGCTGCTGTTTGCATGGGAAAATAAAAAGTATGTAGCCGCGATCTGTGCCGGTCCTACAGTGCTGGCTGATCTGCATATCACAGACGGCAAGAAGGCTGTCTGCTATCCCGGCTGCAATAACGCGATGGGCAATGCTGAAATCCTTGCAGATGTTCCCTGTGTTCAGGACGGAACTGTGATCACCGGCACTTCTGCCGGCTGTGCTGTTCCCTTTGGTCTGGCGCTGATCGCCGCCCTGAAGGGCGAAGCTGCTGCAAAGGAAATCGAGAAACAAATCGTCATCCGCTGACAGGAGGTACGAATGATGGATAAAGAACAATTAGAGTCTCAGGATAACAACTGGGTAGACGAGGTCCTAGGGCCCAGTGTTGCTTCTGATGAGATCGTTACAGACGCTCACGCTGATTTGGATACCAGACTGACCCATCCCGATGATCTGGAGCTTGAGCAGATCATGTCAGAGGTCAGAGAAGAAGCTGCCCAGGCCGAAGACCCTGCGGAACAGACGGTGCAGTTTGTCCCCCCGACAGAGCCTGTGCAGGAAGAACGACCGGAGGCACCTGTCCGCAGACGGAAGCCGAAAGAGCCTGAGGTCTGCAAGGCGCGCCCCGCACGCAAACAGGGTTATGGCTTATTCGGCATCCCCCACATTATCTCCACTGTCATTTGGCTCTTATTGATCGTTGCGATCGGTGTATCCCTGGGTCGGTTGTTATGGGTATGCTGTGCAGATCTGATGGCCTTTGGCAAGGAAGCCCAGGAGATCACCGTTACCATTACCGATGAAGACGACATCGATTCCATCTCCCAAAAGCTGGGAGACGCAGGCTTGGTCCGTTATCCGGGTCTGTTTAAGATGTTCGCTGAGATCACCGGCAAGGCTGACAACATCACCTTCGGCACGTACACGCTGAGTTCTCACTATGACTACAATGCCATGATCAATGCAATGGCCTCTTCTGTAAGCCGTCGCGGTGTTGTATCCATTATGTTCCCGGATGGCTATAACTGCGCGCAGATCTTCCAGCTATTGGAGGAGAACGAGGTCTGCTCCGTTGCAGATCTGGAAGCCTATGCGGCAACCGGCGAGCTGGATGACTACTGGTTCCTGGAAGGTGTCTCCCGGGGCACGAAGTACTGCCTGGAAGGCTATCTGGCACCCGACACATACAGCTTCTATACCAACGACGATCCCCGCCGTGTTCTGGAAAAGTTCCTGGACGAATTTGATGACCGGTTCACTGACATCATGAAGGATGAGCTGACAGAGATCCAGGCCCGCTATGCCAATATGCTGGCCGCCCAGGGCTACAGCAGTGATTATATCGATCAGAATCGGCTTACACTGCATCAGCTTGTAACTTTGGCCTCTATTGTGGAAAAGGAGACCTCCAGCAACGCAGAAAGCTTTGATATCGCCTCGGTATTCTACAACCGTCTGGCAAGCCCCACCTTCCCCTACCTTGGAAGCGATGCCACGGTTTACTATGCCATTGGCGACTACTTCTTCGAAACAGAAGAGCTCACCTCTGCGCACCTGTCCTCCACCAGTCCCTATAACACCCGTAACCATGAGGGTCTGCCTCCCGGACCGATCTGCAACCCGGGCATTTATTCCCTGTATGCAGTCCTTGATCCCAATGACACCAACTACTATTACTTTGTCTTTGACCCCAATGCAGGTGTGCATTTGTTCTCCAAGACCTATGACGAGCATCTGAAGAAGGTCAACAGCTTAGGTTTGTAACATGAAGAAAATTGAACTTCTCAGCCCTGCCGGTGATATGGAACGGCTGAAAATGTCTGTGCTTTACGGTGCGGACGCTGTCTATCTGGCTGGCACGGATTTCGGTATGCGCTCCTTCGCCGGGAATTTCACCCCGGAGGAGCTTCCCCAGGCGGTGCGCTTTGCCCATGAGTATGGTGTGAAGGTCCATGTAACGGTAAACACCATGCCGCGAAATGAGGAAGTGGTAAATCTTCCTGCATATCTGGAGCAGCTTCAGGATGCAGAGGTTGATGCACTGATCCTGGCGGACCTGGGCGCGTTCACACTGGCCGGGAAATATGCCCCCAGGTGCCAGCGGCATATTTCCACCCAACAATCCATTGCCAACTACGCGTGTGCGCAGGCATGGTATGATCTGGGCGCCCAGCGGGTGGTGCTGGCACGGGAGCTGAGCTTAAAAGAGATCACCCAGATCCGTCAGAAGGTCTCTCCTGAGCTGGAGATCGAGACCTTTGGCCACGGTGCTATGTGCGTCAGCTATTCCGGGCGGTGCTTGCTCAGCAACTATATGACCGGACGGGATTCCAACCGCGGTGCTTGCGCACAGCCCTGCCGCTA
>CAYLNV010000179.1:0-3159 GCA_964385085.1 uncultured Oscillospiraceae bacterium | reverse complement strand
AGCCGTGGCTGGCATAGACACCGGCACCGATCAGACCGTGGCGAATATCGAAGCCTGCCCGCAGGGTGGCTTCCACATCAGAGCCGTAGTGGGGGTAAACATCCACAGCATAGTCTGCACCGGTTTTCCTGGCGGCATCGATCAGCTTGCCTACCACCTCATAGCTGTACGGACCGCCGGAATCCTTGGCGCAGATAGACACCTGCCGCTCGGTGCAGCTCAGACCGTTTCCGACACAGCCCATATCCACAGAAATGGCTTCTGTTACACCTGCCGGTACAGAAGCAGAGCCGCCATGACCCACCTCCTCGTAGACCGTTACATGGACCCAGGTCCGGCGGGGAAGGGTGATCTGTCCGTCTGCCAGATATTTTGCAAAGCCCAACAGAATACCTACAGACAGCTTGTCGTCCAGAAAACGGCTTTTCAGGTAGCCGGATCCTGTGCGGCGGGTGCGGGGGTCGAAGCAGACGATATCGCCTGCCTGGATCCCCAGCTTTTTTGCATCCTCTGCGTTTGCAACAAGCTCGTCCAAAACCACCTCTGTGGTGTCAAAATTGCGGGCAGCGGTGGCATAGTCGCCATTGACATGGACAGAGGCATTGCAAAGCTGCAGCGTCCCCTCAATGACTTTGCCGGACCGGGTATAGACCCGGACGTTTTCACTTTCACCGTTGTTGGCGCTCATGCCGCCCAGAGGTGTCAGCCGCAGGCGGCCAGATCCTTTGACCTCAGCCACCATTGCACCCAGGGTGTCAGCGTGAGCGGCTAACAGCAGACCGTCGCCGGTATCTTCACCGCCCAGATCAACAAGGATGCCGCCCTTTGCGGTATATTCAGCGGCAAAGCCCAGCGCTTCGAAGCTGCTTTTCACCCAAGCAGCAGCCCGGTCTGTGAAGCCGGAAGGGGAATCAATGGCCAAAAGCTGGGCAGTCATATCCCAGGCATGATCAGCGTATGTGCGTTCGATCATAGTGTATCCTCCAAATTCTACACGGTTCGATATTCTTTTTCCAGAAATGATGTTACCATCTTAGCATAACAGAGGGGAAAATGCAATTCCTTCAATAATTGGTAAATAATAACAATTATGTTCATGGCTTTTTTGCAAATTTAGTTGCAATTTGGGAATAAATGCGCTAAAATAGAATGGCAAAATTATGGGCAATATAATGCTCTTGCTGAAGAAAAATAAAAAAGGAGGCAGGCAGATATGGAAATGATCCATCCGATTTATGATATCCACAGCCATTTTTTGCCCGGAATGGATGACGGATGCCAGACGGCAGCGGAAGCGGTACAGGTGCTCCGTGCCAGCTATGATCAGGGTATCCGTAAGATCTGCGCGACCCCTCATTATTATCCGGTAGAATCCGCAAGCGATTTTCTGGCCCGCCGGGAAGCGGCGGCTCAGGAGCTTTTTGAGCGGCTGGAAAAGGAAGAGCAGCCGGTGCCTAAGATCATTTTGGGCGCAGAGGTGGCCTATCGACCGGGCATCTGCTATCAGGAGGATCTGGACAAGCTATGTATTGGCGCTTCTCAATATTTGCTTTTGGAAATGCCTTTCCGCAAATGGGGCAATGAAGTGATCCGGACAGTGCGCAGTATTTGCAATGTCCGGGGTCTGACACCGATCCTTGCCCATATTGAACGGTATCTGCCTATGCAGGACGATGAGACGCTGGACCGGATCCTGGACCAGGAAATACTTGTGCAGATGAATGCGGCACGGCTGTTACATATTCCCAGCCGAAGACAGGCCCGACGGCTGCTGAGCAGCGGCATGGTCCATTTGCTGGGCTCGGACTGCCATAACACAACAACAAGACCTCAGAATATTGGCTCTGCGGTAGCATATCTGGAAAAGAAGGATATGGAGGATGTGATAAGATCCTTGTCAGACCGCAGCCGGATCATCTTCCGGGAGGCACAAGGTACTAAAAAATAACCGGAGCGGTTCGTTCCGTGTTGCAGGAGAATGGTTATGAGTGAAAGACCTAAGCTGAGCAAGCGGTTTGAGCATTGGCATATTATAGCTGTTTTGCTGGGTGTATATGATGCAATAGCAGTCAATGTGGCTTATTTCCTGGCATTGTGGTTTCGGTATGATTGCATGATCTCTGAGATCCCGAAAGAGAAGTATTTACTGCCCTTTTTGAAATTTGCACCGATTTATGCAGCGGTTTGTGTTGTGGTGTTTCTTTGCTTGCGGCTGTATAAAAGCATTTGGCGTTTTGCAAGCTTTAGTGAAATGATACGGGTGATGTTCGCATCGGTCATTACCTCGCTGTTCCATATTTTAGGAATAACCCTGTTGTTTAACCGTATGCCTATTTCCTACTATGTGATCGGTATGGGCATACAGTTTATGCTGGTTTTGGGCATCCGCTTTTCTTACCGGTTGGTTCTTCTGGAAAGAAACAGAATGAGAAGAAGCGGCAAGACCGTCCGCGTTATGCTGGTAGGCGCAGGAAATGCAGGCCAGGGCATTTTGCGGGATATTGCGCGTATGCAGGAAGACAAAATGAAGGTTTGCTGCATTATCGACGATAATCCCAATAAATGGGGGCGGTATGTTGACGGGATCCCCGTTGTCGGCGGCAGAGAAGACATTTTAGCGAAAGCGAAAGAATTTCAGATCGAAAAAATTTTCGTAGCGATTCCCAGTGCAAGAACAGAAGATAAGCGGGATATTTTGAATATCTGCAAGGAGACCGGCTGTGAGATCAAGAATCTTCCCAGCGTGTTTCAAATGGTTACAGGCATATCTGTGAAAGACATGAAGGATGTGGCTGTAGAGGATCTTCTGGGTCGGGAAATCATCAAAGTAAATATGGCAGAGATCTATAGCGAGATCCAGGGGAAGACCATTCTTGTTACGGGCGGCGGCGGATCGATCGGCAGTGAGCTGTGCCGTCAGGTAGCAGCCCATCATCCCCGTCAATTGATCATTTTCGATATTTACGAGAACAATGCCTATGATATTGAGCAGGAATTACGGAGACAATATCCAGGGTTGAACTTAAACGTGCTGATCGGATCTGTTCGGGACAGCCGTCGGATCAACGGTATTTTCGAAAAATATCAGCCGGACATTGTCTATCACGCAGCAGCCCATAAGCATGTGCCGCTGATGGAGAGCAGCCCCTGCGAGGCGAT
>CAYLNV010000178.1:0-3181 GCA_964385085.1 uncultured Oscillospiraceae bacterium | reverse complement strand
GACCCTCTTTGCCGATAGCAAGGCTCAGTTGGTCGTCGGGAACGATGACACGGCAGGCCTTCTGACCGGGGATCAGGGTCACGGAAACCACATCTGCGGGGCTCAGTGCAGCCTGCACATATTCGCAGGGATCTTCGCTCCAGACAACGATATCGATCTTCTCACCGTGGAGCTCTTCCACCACTGCACCGACACGGCCGCCTCTGGGGCCGACGCAAGCGCCAACGGGATCAACATTTTCGATGGCAGCCCGTACAGCGATCTTGCTGCGGGAGCCGGCCTCACGGGCAATGTTGCGGATCTCCACCTGACCGTCAGCGATCTCCGGTGTTTCCAGCTCAAACAGACGGCGGACCACATTGGGGTGAGTCCGGGAAACGTAAACATTGGTGGCCTTTGCGGACTGCCGGGCCTCCAGCACATACACCCGGATCATATTGCCGGGCTCATAGCTTTCACCGGGGATCTGCTCGCTGGCGCGCAGAACAGCATCATGCTGCTCGTTGCCCTGACCGACCCGAACGAACACATCGCCTGTGGGGTCAACGCGGAGAACCGTACCGGTGAGCAGCTCCTGACTTTTGGAGGAATAGCTTTCGTAAATTGCACCGCGCTCAGCCTCACGGATACCCTGAATGACCACCTGCTTGGCGGTCTGGGCAGCAATGCGGCCGAACTTCTGGATGTCAACAGGGATGGTAACGGTCTCACCGACCTGAATGTCGGGATTCATGTTCCGGGCGGCATCGATGTGGATCTCCACGGCAGAATCCTCTACCTCTTCCACAACACTCTTTACCAGGTGCATACTAAGACCCTTTTCGCTCAGGTCTACGACAACATTTTCAGCGGGGATATCCCGATTGTCCTCCCGGTCCTTCCGGTAGGCATTGGTCAGCGCCTGCTTCAGCCGCTCCACCATATAATCAACAGGGATGCCCTTGATCTTTTCCAAGTCCCGCAGGCTTGCAAAGATCTCTGCACCGATATCGATCTGGGGTGCGGCTGCCTGCTTTTTACCTCTTGCCATAGTTTTGTTCCTCCTTCGCCTTTCTCATTTCGTCCGTAAAAGTAGGGCGGGGTTTGCTCCCGTCGTAACAATGAACCGGCTTGACAGCAGCGGGAGCAAGCCCCCGCCCTACAAGTCTGCCATTACATACAAAACAAAAATGAAATAAGGCTTTTTGTATTTAATATTTTTATTTTTAGAATTCTACACGAAGCCGCACCAGTGCGACCTCGGATTTTGTAAATGTAATGGTCTCTTTGCCTGCTTCCACAGTAACGCAGCCGTCCTCATAGCCCCGCAAAATGCCGGGGATCTCCTTCAGACCGTTTCTGGGACGGTACAGCTTTACCACGATGGGACTGTTTAAAAACTGCTGGAAATCGGAGGGCCGCTTCAGCGCCCGCTCCAGTCCTGCAGAGCAGACTTCAAAATGATAGCTTTCAGCGATGGGATCTTTTTCGTCCAAAATAGGGTCAACGGCCCGGTGGACTGCCTCGCAGTCGGTGATGTCTACGCCGCCAACCTTGTCGATGTAGAGCCGCAGGTAACGCTCAGAGCCTTCCCGCACATATTCTACATCCCAAAGGGTGCAGCCCTTTTCTTCCACGATGGGTTTGGCAAAGGCTGCCACTTGCTCCGTGATCTTCAAGGTGTGATCTCTCCTTACAATATTAAAAGAGAGGGGCGCGCCCCTCTCTTTCAATCGTCAATACTTACACTTGGTATTATAACACCAAAAAAATATTTTGCAAGGGCTTTTTGAAAATATTTTTCATCCACCCGGCAGTGGCCCATAAAGCTGCCGACCGTTGGGCAACACCCCATAAGGAAATATTGGTTTTGATCTTTTTATTTTTCCGGTGGTAATCCTTGAATATACTTGTGATCCCAGGCATCGTCAAAAAGCCCGGAGGTCAGCTTGCTTTGTATCAGGTCGCAGGCCAGCACCCGGATCTCCGGCGCACACACCAGAGATTCCAGATAAAAGTCCGGCAAGGACTCTGCCCCCAGCCTGGCGCCCATCACAGCACCGGTGAGCGCACCCACCGCAGCGCTGAAGCCGGAATGGTTGACAGCGGTGATCAGGGCTGTATCAAAATCGTTTTCACAGGTCAGACAGGCATATACACAGCCTGCCAGACAGTCTGCTGCGGTCATGCAATTCAGCCGTTCCATCTCTACCCGGATATCAAACCGGTCGTCCTTAGCCATGGAGATGGCCCGATCCATGCGGGCGGCAAGCTGCTCCGTTGCTATGGGGAAGGGCAGTCCGTATTGCTCCTGAACGGTCTGCATGGCTTGCAAAAATTGCTCCTCCAGCGCTTTTTCCGGATCGGAAAGGATATTCAACAGGCACACCGCCATCACTGCCGAGGACAGGAAGGTTTCCGGATTTCCGTGGGTCAGGGCGGCACTGCGGACAGCGAGGGTCGCAAGGGAATTGGCGCGCATATTCTGACCATAGGCGAACAGGGCCAGCGGAATGGCTTCTGTCAGTGCGCCCGGACCGGTGTTTTGATTGCTGGGCGCTTCCGGAGAGCCAAGGGACTGGGGGCGCAGTGCGTCCAGCATCCGGGCATCCCGGTTGTTATGCTGCCGCAGGCTTTTTGGTTTTGCTACCCAGCAGTTGCTTTTTTCCGGGTCCCGGTAGAAATTCTGATTCCGTGCCCATTCCCGCAGGGAAAGGGTGATAAAAGGAAGCACGTCTGTCTTACCTCTGGCAACACCCAGCAAAATGCCATTGCCGGTAAAGGCAGCGACTTGGGTATAGGAAGTTACATCGGCACTGCTGTTGGTCAGGTCATAGCCAAGCAGTCCGTTAGGGCCGTAGTCGGCATAGATCTCGTCCAGAGATTTTCCGTCCACAGCAAAGCCCATGGCATCGCCTACTGCCAGGCCCAGAAAACAGCCAAGGCCACCGGATAAATGATCTGCCAAGACGATCCCTCCTTGCAAGTTAAAGTTAATATATACATTATAATATAATAAAGCGTACATAATTGCAAGAAAAAATCAAACGGACAAAAGCGTATCATCCTTAACGGAGAAATATAAAAACCGAGTAGGACAACAAATTTCGCGACTTTTCCAAAACTACTTTATTTTTATTGCCGATAGTGTTATAATATAAAATGCCAAACAAAATTCATATATAAGAATGACAGTTTATTT
>CAYLNV010000177.1:0-3191 GCA_964385085.1 uncultured Oscillospiraceae bacterium | reverse complement strand
AAGGCTTTGGACGCGCTGCAAAATGATCATCTCGCATTTTGACGGTTGGCGGCTTTTTTGACACTCTGCACAGCTCCGGGGTTGAGACCCGGAGCTGTTCTGCTTTCCAGGTGTGGGGCATTTCGATGAAAATAAAATGGCAGGGATTGGAAAAATTATACATTTCACAGATATATAATATCAAAAAAACAAAGAAAAATTCTACACACAGTCAAATGATTTAAGGAAACCAAGTTAAATTTGATTTATACTAAAATCAGAATGGAATCATACCGTAAAAAATATTCAGGAGGAAACAATTATGGAAAGACAAGGTAAAAAGGTAGAAAAGCTGGCCGTTCGTATTTTTGACGACCGCAAGGAGATGGGCAAGGCAGCCGCTGAGGATGCTGCAAAGCGCATCAATGCGATCATTGCAGAAAAGGGCGAGGCAAATCTGGTATTTGCTGCTGCACCTTCTCAGGATGATGTGCTGGAGAACCTGCTGAAGCAGGACATCGACTGGACCAAGGTCCGGGGCTTCCATCAGGACGAGTATGTTGGCATCGATGCAAGCGAGCCTGCCGGCTTCGGCAACTTCCTGCGCAGAGCTATTTTCGACAAGGTTCCCTTTAAGGAGCTGCACTATCTGCTGTGCGCAAAGGACGAGGCAGAGGCTAAGTGTGAGTCTTACACCGAGCTTTTAAAGAAGTACCCCATCGACCTGATCTTCCTGGGCATCGGTGAGAATGGCCACCTGGCATTTAACGATCCTGCTGTTGCAGACTTCAATGACCCCAAGATGGTCAAGATCGTGGAGCTGGACGACGTTTGCCGTCAGCAGCAGGTCAACGACGGCTGCTTCCCCAATCTGGACGCTGTTCCCAAGAATGCTATGACCATGACCATGTCCCTGATCATGAGCATCCCCCAGGCTGTTTGTGTGGTCCCCACCATCCGCAAGGCTGACGCAGTCCATAATGCTGTTTATGGCGAGGTTACCACCGCCTGCCCTGCAAGTATTCTGAGAAATCACCCCAGTGCTACTTTGTATCTGGACGCAGACAGCGCTTCCAAGCTGTAATTCATTCACAAATCTAAAAGGAAAGGAAGATTTCTATGTACCGCAAGACAGCCGATGAAATCATGGCTCTGGATCCGGAGATCGCCATTATTCCCGTAGGCTCTCTGGAACAGCACGGACCCCACCTGCCGGTGATGACCGACTGGGCGATCGCTGCAGAGACAGGCAGACGGGTCGCGGAAAAAATGAACGCATTTCTGGTGCCTGCCCTTCCTATTTCCACTTGCCGTGAGCAGATGGGCAAGAAGGGCTCTGTGTGGATGGAGCCGCTTACCTTCTACCAGATGATGACGGATATCATTATGAGCCTGAAGACCCAGGGCTTTAAAAAGGTCGGCATTATCCAGTGCCACGGCGGTATCTTTATTATGACACCTCTGGTCCGGGATCTGAATGCCAGAAACAATCCGGATCTGATGGTTGCGTTGTATGACGGTACAGGCATTGGTCCCAAGCTGTATGAGGAGGGTATCATCGAGACCCTGACGGAGCTTCATGCCGGTGAGGGCGAAACCTCCAAAATGCTGGCGATCGCCCCTGAGACTGTCCATATGGACAAGGCAGTGGACTTTGTTCCGGAAGTTGCCCGTCCTTACTTAAGCTACGGCAGTATTTTCCGTGCCTCTCCCACCGGTGTGTGGGGCGAAGCCACCAAGGGCACTGCGGAAAAGGGCGAAAAGCTTTTTGAGCGGACCGCGGAATTGGCAGTGGAGGAGCTGAACAAGGCATTTGCCTATATGGAACAGAAGGAAAAATTCAATTACAGCTATTTCTAAAGGAGAATAGATGATCATGGAAAAATTGAGAGTTTTGCTGGTCGGCGCAGCCTTTTCTGCCGATCTTCATTCTGACGGCTACAGCCGTATGCTGGACAAGGTGCAGATCGTCGGTATCTGCGATAAGGATCTGAGCCGCATTGAGGCGCTGGCAAACCGCTATGGCTTCACCGGCTACACCGCTTATGACGATTACAACACCGCCATTGAGCAGTGCGAGTGCGATCTGGTGGATATTTGTATGCCCAACTTCCTCCATCACGATGTGGCCATCAAGGCAATGAAGGCCGGCCATGACATCATCTGTGAGAAGCCTCTGGCTACCACTGTAGAGGATGCACAGGACATGGTGGACACCGCTGATAAGCTGGGCAAGCATATCTACTACGCTGAGGACTGGCTGTTTGCGCCTGCTTTCCGTAAGGCAATGGAGATCATCAACTCCGGCAAGGTGGGCAAGCCCCTGTATGTCCGTGCGCGGGAGAGCCACTGCGGTTCTCACAGCCCCTTTGCCCAGTCCATCAAGTACTGCGGCGGCGGCTGTATGGTGCACCTGGGTGTTCACCCTGTTAGCTTTATGCTGGCAATGAAGGACAACAAGTGGAGCGAGCTGACGGCCATGACCTCCGGCGGCGGTGAGAACAACATGGTCCACCAGAAGATGGAGGGCGAGGACTGGGCAGGCGCATTCCTGCGCTTCGCTGACGGCACCTATGCCACTCTGGAAGCCAACTACGTTACAGTTGGTGGCATGGAGGACGTGCTGGACATCTACTGTGAGGAAGGCTGTGTCCATGTTGACCTGAGCTTCTCCGGTCCTGTTAAGGTATTCTCTATCCCGGGACTGGACTATACCGTGGAAAAGGCGGAGATCACCACCGGCTGGTCCACCCCCGCTGTTGACGAGAAGTACAATCTGGGCTACTGCGGCGAGATCAACCACTTTGTGGAATGTGCCAAGGCCGGTGTCGATGCACAGGTGGGCCTGCGGGGCAAGGACGGTCTGGAGACCCTGAAGGTCATCAATCTGATCTACAAATCCGCCAAGGAAGGAACTCACATTAAAAACGACGCACTGGAGGCGTAATTTATGAAAAAGACTCTGCCCGATATTCAAATTCCTGTAACCATCGGCGGTGTTACCTTCAAAAACCCCTTCTATGTAGCTTCCGGACCTACCACCAAGTCGGTCCGTCAGTTGCTGGAGATCGAGCGGACCGGTTGGGCGGCCGCCAGCATTAAGCTGAGCATCGACCCTGCGCCTTATATCAACCGGAAGCCCCGCTACGGTATTTTCAAGGATCGGGATGCGCTGGCATTTACCACCGAAAAGCGTCTGACCTTCGCAGAAG
>CAYLNV010000176.1:0-3195 GCA_964385085.1 uncultured Oscillospiraceae bacterium | reverse complement strand
ATCACCCATGTGGAGACCACCCCGGACCTGCGCTATGCCAAGGTTTATGTCAGCTTTTTGCAGGAAGAAAAGGCCGCAGATGCCCTGAAGGGTTTGCGATCTGCTTCCGGCTACCTGCGTCGGGAGCTGGGCCGGGCGCTGCAACTTCGCTATACCCCGGAAATTCAGTGGGCGCTGGATGATTCCATCACCTACGGCGCAAAAATGCTGAAGCTGATCAATTCCTTAGAGGTTGAAAGCAATGACGAAGCTGACGAGAATTGAGACTGCCCGTTTTTTAACTGAGCGGGACGGTTTTGCCATTGTAACCCACCGCCGTCCGGACGGTGATACCCTTGGCTCAGCCGTTTTGCTGTGCCTGGGTCTGCGGCAACTGGGCAAGACTGCCCATGTGCTTCACAACCCGGAGACCACGGAAAAATATCTGCCCCTCCTTGACCGTCTGACAAAAGCCCAGCCGGAAAAGGATGATACGCTGGTTGCGGTGGATGTGGCATCAGGCAATATGCTGGGAGAGCAGTTTGCTCATTTGGAGGGGAATATCCTTCTGCGGATCGATCATCACGGCACAGCCACATCCTTTACAGAGCTTGAGCTGGTAGACCCGGATGCTGCCGCCTGCGGCGAAGTGGTCTATGATGTATTAAAGGAAATGGGTGCAAAGCTGGACATTCCTATGGCCACCGCCCTTTACACCGCTGTGTCCACAGATACAGGCTGTTTCCGCTATGCCAACACCACCGCCAACACCCTTCGGGTGGCTGCGGATTGCGTGGAGGTCGGTGCAGATGCCTTTACCATGAATCAGGCCTATTTTGAGACCAACTCTCTGGCCCGGCTGCAGCTACAGGGGTGGCTGATCGAGCACGCACTGTTTTTGCAGGAGGGCAAGATCGTCATTTGTGCTCTGCCCCTTGCAAAGGAACAGGAATTGGGCTTGACAGAGGACGATCTGGAAAACATTTCCGGCTTCCCCCGTTCCATTGCCGGTGTGCAGATCGCCGCCACCTTGCGGCAGGAAGCAAGCGGCACGGTCAAGCTGTCTGTACGAGCCGTTCCCGGCTGCGATGCATCCGCGATCTGTCAGAAGTTTGGCGGTGGCGGCCACAAGGGCGCGGCCGGCGCAAGCATGGATATGACCATGGAAGAGGCGGTTGAAGCAGTCAAGGCGGCTATGCCGAAGCTATAATGTAATGTAGGGGCGGCTATTAGCCGCCCGCTGAGAATGTATGTAGTCGTAGAACGGGCGGCTAATAGCCGCCCCTACATTGGGGTATACCAAAATATGAATGGAATTGTTATTGTAGACAAGCCGGAAGGCTGGACCAGTCAGGATGTAACTGCCAAGCTCCGGGGTGTCTTTCAGACAAGACGGATCGGCCACGGCGGCACATTGGACCCAATGGCTACCGGTGTTCTGCCGGTGTTTGTGGGTCGGGCCACCCGGGGTGTGGAGTTTTTTGAACACGCAGAAAAGGCCTATGAAGCCACCTTGTGCCTGGGCCTCACCACCGATACAGAGGATACGTCCGGTGCGGTTCTGGAAAAGCAGGATGTAACCGTTACCCATGGGCAGCTTTTATCCGTTCTGGACCGGTTTCGGGGAGAGATCCAGCAGATCCCCCCTATGTACTCGGCACTGAAAATAAACGGTCAAAAGCTTTGCGACCTGGCCCGTAAGGGCAAAGAGGTGGAGCGGAAGCCCCGGACCATTACCATTCACCAGTTGGACTGTCTGGAATTTTCCGGAGAAACTGCCCGTCTGTATGTGCGCTGCTCCAAGGGTACTTATATCCGCACCCTTTGCAAGGACATCGGACAGGCGCTGGGCTGCGGCGGCTGTATGGCAGCATTGCGCCGGGTCAGTGCCGGGGCATATACCATCGATGAGGCCGTTCCCCTTGCTGCGCTGATCGAAGCAAATGACCCTGCCCAATACCTGCGGGGAGTCGATACAATGTTTGCTTCCCACCTTGCCGTTACGCTGACGGACAAGCAGGAGACCCGCTGCCGCAACGGAAATTCCTTTTCTGTGAATTTCCCTGACGGTACATACCGGGCATACAGCCGGAGCGGTGAATTCCTTATGCTGGCTAAGGTAGAGTCTGGAATTATGTCAACCGTAAAAAGCTTTTTTGAAGTATAAACGACCGCAAGGTAGGGTGGGAGCTTGCTCCCGCCACAAATCACGAACGCTCTAAAGGCGGGAGCAAGCCCCCGCCCTACAAATATTTTATGGGTGCTTCTTTATGAAAGAAAAAGTAATCTTCGCCCTGGGTTTTTTCGATGGTGTGCATTTGGGACATCAGGCATTGCTGCGTGCCTGCCGCCAACTGGCAAAGGAGCAGGGCTGCAAGGCCGGTGTGGTAACCTTTTCTTCCCACCCGGACACACTGGTTTCCGGTGAAACACCGCCCCTGATCAACAGCCCGGAGGATCGAAAAGGACTGCTGACCGGGTGCTTCGGCATGGACTGTGTGCTGGAATTTCCCTTTGACCGGGAGCTGATGAATACCCACTGGTCTCAATTTTTGCAGGCATTGATCCAGTTGGGCGCAGCAGGCTTTGTCTGCGGCAGTGATTTCCGGTTTGGTTCAGGCGGTCTGGGAACAGCGAAAAAGCTAATGGCCTTTTGCAGCAAGCGCGGTCTTGCTCACACAGTTGTTCCCCAGCAAACGCTGGATGATATCCGGGTGTCCTCCTCTTATATCCGCAAGCTGTTGGAAGCCGGAGAAATGGCGCAGGCAGTGCGCTTTCTGGGCCATCCTCATATTCTCACCGGCAAGGTCATTTCCGGTCGGAGGCTGGGAAGGACGCTGGGCATCCCCACAGCAAATATCCCTTTGCCCGATGGTGTGATCTGCCCCAGACACGGTGTCTATGCCTGCAAGGCCATCGTAGAGGGTCAGGAATATCTGGCAGTTACCAATATTGGAACACGACCCACCGTCGGCGGACACCATACGACCGTTGAGCCGTGGCTGCTGGATTTTGAGGGAGATCTGTACGGAAAGCCCTTGATCCTCCTTTTTTACGACTTCATTCGCCCGGAGCAAAAATTCCATTCTTTGGACGCACTAAAGGAGGAGATCCAAAGAAATGCGGAAAAAACCAGGAAATTTTTCCAAATACCCTGAAAATTTCTCTTTACAATTGGGAAAACTTATGCTAAGATAGTCGGGCTGGCTATGGCCA